>JAJZCX010000093.1 GCA_021851625.1 Acidobacteriota bacterium
AGGGAAATTTTCCATTCCTCTTTGTGCAGATTGCCAGCTTCAAATCCGATGACGAGTGGGCCGAAGTGCGCGAGGCGCAGCGCAAGACACTTTCATTGCCGAACACTGGCATGGCTGTGACCATCGACATTGGCAACCCGGATGATGTGCATCCCAAGGACAAGCAGGATGTGGGCCACCGTTTGGCGCTTTGGGCGCTGGACGTTGCCTATGGGGAGCATGTCGAAGATTCTGGGCCGCTCTTTCGCCAGGCCGTGCCTGAGGATGGAAAGATGCACGTCTGGTTTGACCACGCCGAAAATGGACTGGATGTGCACGGCAAGCAGTTGGAAGGCTTTGAAGTCGCCGGCGCCGACAAGAAATTTGTTTCCGCGCAGGCAGAGGTGCAGGGCGACAGTGTTGTTGCATCCAGCGCTGTCGTGCCTAATCCGAAATACGTGCGGTATGCGTGGGCGTCAAACCCAACTTGCAATCTGTTCAATCATGATGGACTGCCCGCATCGCCGTTCACTTCCATTCCTTAAATCAGAAGTGTGAGTCGCATGGTAGAGATAACACGGCGCTCGTGGATGACTGGGATGGCCGGCTCGTTGGCGATGATGCTGACGAGCCGCCGTCTGTGGTCGTTCTCAAATAAGACAGGCGGATCGATGGTATTCGTTGGCACCTACACGAACTCCAGCAGCAAGGGCATTTACGCGTATCACTGGCTGCCGGAAACGGGCGAGATGCGCAGTGTCGGCTTGGCTGCGGAGACACCCAACCCCAGCTACATGACACTCTCCCCCGATGGCAAGATGCTGTACGCCGTCAACGAAATGGACCCGCAGCCGGGCGCGCAGACTGGATGTGTCTCCGCGTTTGCGTTGACACAGACACCAGGCAAACTGATCGCGCGCAATACGGTTGCATCTGGCGGCACTGCACCCTGCAACATTTGCATGGATGCCACGGGCCGCGTGCTCTTCGTTGCCAACTACACCAGCGGTAGCGTGGCTACGTTTCTCATCCACCCCGATGGCAGCGTGAGCGATGCCGTCGAGGATATTTTTTTCCCGGGGCATAGCGTGAACCCACAACGGCAAGAATCGGCGCACACGCATTGTGTGACCGTCTCGCCGGACAATCGCTTCTTGCTGGTGAATGATCTTGGTCTGGATCGGATTATGGTCTATCGCTTGGATCCCAAGACGGCGCGACTGACGGCGAACGATCCGCCGTTTTACAGCGCAATCCCTGGCTCTGGCCCGCGCAATTTTAAATTTCATCCAAATCGCAAATGGGCCTACTCCTTAAATGAAATCGGAAGCACAATCGATGTGTTGCATTGGGATGCGGAGCCTGGAGCCTTGACGCGCGTGCAAAACATCAGCACGCTGCCGCATGGATTCACCGGCACCAACACGGCGGCGACGGTGCTGGTTCATCCCAATGGGAGATTCGCGTATGCCTCCAATCGTGGCCACAATAGCATCGCGGTTTTTTCCGTGGATGCGCAGGATGGAATGCTGACGCATCAGCAGACGATTTCCTGCGGAGGCAAGACGCCGCGCTTCATGACGCTGGATCCCAGCGGGCGTTGGTTATTGACGGCCAATCAAGACTCGGCCAACATCGTGGTCTTCGCTTGCGACGCGCAATCTGGCCACCTGACGGCCACGGGCAAGCAGACAGTGCTCGACTCCCCGGTCTGCGTTGTCTTTGCATGAAAGATGCTGTAAGCACCATCACTTGTGATTTTTGTTGTAGTTGCGGCGAGGATGCCCCATCCACTGGGGCGCTGCGTACATGACGAAGAAAAAATCGCTGAGTGTTGCCCATCACTGCCGCGCGCGGTGGCCCTTGCTACGGTGAACTGTTCGCGCGGGATGATCCGGAGCAAATCCTGGTTGAGTCCCGACGGTCAGTCGGTGGTCTGGGTCATCCAGCGCGAGCAGACGGCGATGCCGGGAGGTTGCGTGTGTCTGTCACAGCGTGGGTGGATTTCTTTTTAGGCGTGAGCGTGCTTGCGCTTCTGGTTGCGGGCCTGTTTGCACGGCAGGTGCTGGCCGCCGACACGGGCACGCCCGCCATGCAGAAAATTGCCGCCGCGATTCGCGAGGGCGCGGAGGCATTCTTATGGCGTCAATACAAGACGATCTACCTATTCAGTCTGCTGGTGGCCGCCGCGCTCTTCGGCATGTATTTTTCTACGAAGGGATTCGAGTTGGCCTGGCGCACGGTGACCGCATTTTTTGCGGGCGCAGTCTGCTCCGGGCTGGCGGGTCTTTCCGGCATGTTGGTCTCCATTCGCGCCAACCTGCGCACAGCCGCTGCCGGAAGGACCAGCCTGAATCGCGCCTTTCAACTGGCTTTGCGCGGCGGTGCAGTCACAGGACTCTCCGTGGTCGCACTCTCACTGCTCGGCGTGGGCATTTTGTTTTTGGCCTTTGGCGGCATGCGCCATCCGCAGCAGGTACCGTATGAGATTGTTGGCTTCGGATTTGGCGCGAGCTTCGTTGCGCTCTTTGCGCAGTTGGGCGGCGGCATCTACACCAAGGCCGCCGATGTGGGCGCAGACCTGGTGGGCAAGGTCGAAGCGGGCATTCCCGAAGACGATCCGCGCAACCCGGCGGTGATTGCGGATTTGGTTGGCGACAACGTGGGCGACTGCGCAGGCCGTGGTGCCGACCTTTTCGAATCCACCGCGGCGGAAAATATCGGCGCGATGATTCTCGCCGTGGTTCTCTTTGCCAAGTTCGGCATTCTCGGCCTGTTCTTTCCATTTGTGGCGCGGGCCTTTGGTTTGATCGCTTCCATCGTGGGCATTTTGAGCGTGCGGCTGAAGAACGAAGAAGAAGACCCCATGATGGCGCTCAATCGCGGTTATATGGTGGCGACCTTCTTTGCGTTGATTGGCTTTTATATCGCAGTGCGATATTTATTGCAGAACAATCTCTGGTTTTTCGCCGCGGGCGTCATCGGCATGGCGAACTGCTTTTTATTCGTCTGGATCACGCAGTATTACACCGAGTACCGCTACCGTCCGGTGCAGTCCATCGCGCGCGCGGCGCTCTCTGGCGCGGCCACGAATATCATCGCTGGCCTAGCTGTGGGGATGGAGTCCACGGCGCTGCCGGTGCTGGCGATTTCCGCTTCGATTCTCGGCTCGTATTTCTGCGGCCAGCACGCGCTGCCCGGCGTGCGCGGCGCGGGCATCTACGGCACTGCAATTGCCACCATGGGCATGCTGGCCACGGCGGCCTACATTCTGGCGATGGATACCTTCGGCCCCATCAGCGACAACGCCGGCGGCATCGTGGAGATGTCCGGCGCGCCGGAGGATGTGCGCCGCCGCACCGACCGGCTGGACGCCATCGGCAACACGACCAAAGCGCTGACAAAAGGGTACGCGATTGGCTCCGCAGCACTGGCGGCCTTCCTTCTTTTCTCTGCATATTTGGATGCAATTACAGAATTGATTCGCAAGAAGACCGGCAACCTGCACTTTGTTTTTCGCGCTGTGGATTTGAGCAAGCCGCCGGTCTTTGTTGCGGCGCTCATCGGCGCTGCGTTGGTAATTCTCTTCAGCGCGCTGGCGATTCAGGCGGTGGGCCGCGTGGCGCAGATGGTGATTCAGGAGGTGCGACGCCAGTTCCATGAGCATCCGGGGATTATGCAGAACACAGAGCAGCCGGATTACCGCACCTGCGTGGACATTGTGACGCGCGGCGCGTTGAAGGCGATGGTGGCTCCGGGACTGCTAGCCGTGGGCGTGCCAGTGCTGGTGGGCTTTGCCTTTCGCGCCTTCAATACGGCTGCTGATCCCACGTTGGCCGCTGAGTCGGTGGCCGGATTGTTGATGGTGGGCACCATCTCTGGTGTGTTGTTTGCCATCTTTATGAACAACGGCGGCGGAGCCTGGGACAACGCGAAAAAATACATCGAGACCGGCGCGCATGGCGGTAAAGGTTCTGAGGCGCACAGGGCCGCCGTGGTTGGAGACACCGTGGGCGACCCATTCAAAGATACTGCTGGGCCATCGATTCACGTGCTCATCAAACTCCTCTGCACGGTAACGTTTGTGCTAGCCCCGCTGTTTTTGTAGCGGAGAGAATTGCCGAGTGAAATGATCGTCCACGACTAAGTCCGGCTTACCGACGTCTGTCAAATAAAATTGCCCCGCGCGAGGAGACTCGTTCGGGGCCATATTTCTGTGAGTTCAAGTTCAATCGTGAATCGCGATACAGTTTAATCCTGAGATCGTGATATGCGCGTTACTATCCAAGTTTTGGACAATGATTGTGGTACTCGACTGCGTTTTGCCCGAATCTGGAATCAGGAACGTATAGCTGACTATTGTCGCACCTGAGGAGCTATAGCTGAATGCTTTGGGAGTGCAGGTAACGGTATAGTTCGTATCGGCGAATGGAGTTCCAGGCCAAGCGATAAGGATTTGACAAGTATCGTTAATGTTACCTCCCGTCGTGCAGGAGTCATCCGTTCGCATGTGTTTTAATCCTGTCCCGTTTGCGCTAATTCCGTTATTTACGACCGTTTCATTATTCACAACTTGTAGTGGTGCTGTACCATCCGAGGCCGATGCCGGATAAGCTGTTGTCTGTGTGCTTCCGTCGGGAAAGACAACGCCGCCTGAAGCACGGATTACACCAGCGACGTCCAATTTAAATTGTGGGGCGACAGTGCCGATGCCGACGTTGCCGCCATAAGGATTGAGCGCCAAATTGTAGTTTCCTGGTCCAATTGTGTTCGCTGAACCGTTGCTCCTTGACTGTAGAAACGGAGTCGAACTTCCATTAAGATCTCCACCAATCACAAGATTGACATCTTCTCCAGTCCAAAACGCAGTATTGATTGATACCTTTGTCCCAAGGCCATTAAGTTGGTAATTCGAAACAGTCAGAGGAGCCTCGGGACTCGTTGTTCCGATGCCGACGTTGCCATTTACATCAATTAGCATTTTCTGAGAACTTGTGTCATGGAAAGCAGGATTATTACCCGTTGCACCTGTTCCTGTATAGAATGCTAACTCAGTGCCTTGAACCAATGCATTATTTGGCTGCCAGGTATTCACGCGCACGCCGACGATCTTTGCTCCAATCTGATTCGGCTCCATATCTCGCCAGCCCGGAAACCCTATTTCAAAAGTGCCGATAACTCCGCCTACAGGAACATTGGTATTAATAAGATCATTTATGGTTCCTACTATTATCCCGTGACTATTTCCGACGATTGTTCCATTTCCAGCGACATTCAGAGTCGAAGACGGGCTTGTTGTTCCAATCCCCACATTTCCGCTGGATGGAAATGTGTTTTGTGCGGAAGCTCCGACAGTGAAGACACTAAAAATAACGAGAAGTAATTTTGCAGGGCTGCTCATCATGAATCTCACCTTTGAATTCTTTCGATAAATTTTGAAATGAAGTTGCACGCGAATTCACTGCGCTGCCGACAGGCACACGCCAGCTCTCGGGGCGCAACACGCCCCTAACATGGGTGGGAGAAGGAGAAGAACTGCAAGAAAGAGATACAAAAAAATGGAACTGTTTTCGTTGCGGTAATTGTATTGGAGCTTTACTGCCTGTCAAGAAAAATTGCCGGAAAAGGTTTGCGCATGGGAGTGGCCGAGCGGCGGCTGCCCCGCATGTCAGGATTCGCTTGTAGGCTGGGGTGCGGGCGGGATGGCGCACGTTCGCAATGCTCCGGTTGCGGGGTGGGCGCGGGCATGGTATCTTCGAGTTTCGTGCGCAGTTTGTCTGCCGGAGCGGGGTTGGGGCGGAGGTATGCCGCAGCGGACGCGAAGGGTAGCCGGGCAGGCAGGCGGCGCGTCGGGCTGGCGTAGCTCAGCTGGTAGAGCATCTGATTTGTAATCAGAGGGTCGGGGGTTCAAATCCCTTCGCCAGCTCCAGAATCTGCGGCAATGGGGCAGGGCAGGCCCTTTGCGGCAGCGTTGAAAAAGTTTAGGCTGTACGGATATTAGACTGTACGGATCGAAGTTCAGGTTGTACGGATCGATTGGGTTGCACGGATTCAGTGTTGTGCCCGGCGGCGTTCCAGCGTAGGCGGAATGCAGGCGGGCGACCACCCCTCGCAGTCACTCCCGTTCCCCTTGGATGCAGCGCAGAGAAGCGCAGAGGCCCAAGGGACAGGTTTGCTCTGGAGCGGAGCGCGCAAGCGGGCGCGGGTGGGCTGAGTTCCCAAAGATGGGCACAGGTGGCCGAGCGGTTAATGGCAGCAGACTGTAAATCTGCCGCTCCTTGGAGCTACGGAGGTTCGAATCCTCCCCTGTGCACCAGTATTGAGCCGGGCGCGACGGGCGCACGGTGGGCGTGAGGCGGCAAGGCATGGGGCAGGCGCAGAAG
>JAJZCX010000094.1 GCA_021851625.1 Acidobacteriota bacterium
AGCGTGTACCATCAAGATATGGTGAAAGGTATCACTCTGGTGCACGCCGTGCGTGAGCCGGAGATCTTTGACAAGCTCGCGGATTTTTTCTCTGCACTCGGCTTCGAGCCGGGCAAGGGATGGCAGAATGGCCCCAATCGGGGTGCGCCGTTTCTTGCTCCGATTGGGAATTTGGAAGTCGTTATGGGCCGCGCACCGGTCGCCCCTGCTGACATTTTGATTGAAGTCACCGCGCTCGACGCCGTACACGCAGTCGCGCTGGAGTGGATGAAGAAAAACTGCGTCAGCGCTGCGGATGAAAAAATCTCCGCCATTACAGACACCCATTGGAAGTCGCGTTTATTTACGGTGGAACCCGCTCCCGGTCTGCAACTTGCATTCTGGGAGAGTGACAATCCGCAGCACGGTAAACCTCTGGCAATCGAAGGCGACCTGTCCGCGCAGGGAATGCGCTTTGGCATTGTGGCCGCGCGTTGGAACGCCGTCATCACCGATCGCCTGCTGCAAGGCAGCCTGGATGCATTGCTGCGCAGTGGCGCCACGATGCAGGACATTCGCATCGTGCGCGTGCCCGGAGCCTGGGAGATTCCCTCTGCCGCACGCACATTGGCTGAGACGAAACAACACGATGCCGTCATCACGCTGGGCTGTTTGTTGCGCGGAGAAACTGCGCATTATGAAGCCATCTACAACGAAGTGGCGCGCGGTATTGGACAGAGCCAGCAGGAAACGGGCATTCCACACAGCTTCGGTGTGCTTACCTGCGACACGTTGGAGCAGGCGCTGGATCGCGCAGGTCTGAAGCTAGGCAATAAAGGATTTGAAGCGGCCATTGCCGCGATGGAGATGGTTTCCTTGCAGAAAAAAATCAAGAATGCACAGACACCAGCGGGGAAATCCTAGCATGGGCAAACGCCGCAAATCCCGCGAACTGGCCATGCAGATGCTTTTTCAGCTCGACATTGGCCGCCACACTCCCGATGAGGTGCGCCGCACCTTTTGGCAGTCGCGTACAACCACGGACATGGAGGCACGCGGCTTTGCCGAGGACATCTTTCGCATCGCAACCGAACGCCAAGCAGAGATCGATGCCTGCATTCAGCAATTGAGCACAAACTGGCGATTGGAGCGCATGCCTGCCGTCGATCGAAACCTGCTGCGTGCGGCCATTGCTGAAATGCTGGGCTTCCCTAGCACGCCGCTGCCCATCATCATCGACGAAGCGTTGGAAGTCGCCAAACTCTACGCCGCACCGGAATCCATTTCTTTTTTGAATGGAATTCTGGATGCAGCCGCACGCACGCTGCCTCGTCCAATTAAACAGTTGGACCCCAAACAGCCCGCGTAGGCGCACGGATTCGATAGAAACCAAAAAGCCCTGCTTGCGCAGGGCTTTTTGGCGTACATCTACCGAGCCTATTCCACCTGACGCGGGCGAGTGGCCATAAAGAAAGCTGGCACAGGCTTATTGTTGGGGTCGGTTAAACTTGGATTGATTTGTTGCGAATCGGTAAGCGTGTTCGTGTTGATCAGGTGAATCAGATTATCTTGATCTGTGCTCGTATAGAAGGTGTTCGTATCGGGGCTAAAGACGCCTGCAATCGGAGCACCTGCCGTGCCCTGCAACTGCAGGGCTTGCAGCGTGCCGCCGCCGGTAGCTGGAACTGTGTACGTAGGCAAAATCGTGTTGCCGCTCGTGCCCGGTGCGTTGGAGTAGAAGGTCACAAACGCCAAGCCAGAGGTGGGCGAAGGCAGCACCTGACTGATATTGGCAATGCTGGGCACACTGAGCGTAGATGGATACGGAGTTCCCGCCACGTTCGGCGTGGCTCCGAATTGCAGATTGCCCGTTTGCGGACAAGCCCCCGCAGGAATCGCCACGTCAATATCTGTCAAAGATAGGGTTCCCGCGCCTGCATTGGCCGTGGCTCCCAAAATGTGATGTCCGTCGGTGCTGCTGGCTACTTGATCGATATTCACGTTCACCGTGCCCACAGGCGGATAGTAATTCGTCGGATTGACTGCGGTGTTGGGATTGTTGCTCGTATTGTTCGGCCCCGTGGCGCAATAGCTGAAGGCGCTGGCCTGTGCCGCACCGGCAGACGCCGCGTAGATGCCCACTCCTGGTACGGTCACCGTGTTGCTCGGCACTGGCACGGTCTCTGTCGCCGGGGAAGGCGCAGGACAGTTGGTGGCTGGGCTATTGCCATTGTCCGTGCAAGCGTGCCAGCCGGTGAACTTTGAGTAGATAAACAGCGTGGCCGCATTGGGTGTGTTCGCCGCAGGCGGGTTGGAGTATGTGATGTAGAGCGTCTGATTATCTTCCGTAAAGTTGGCCGTATACGGTGGATTCACCTCACCCCCCAGATACTGCGTGGAGAAAACCGGGTTGCTCACGCCTGCCGGATAGATGGGTAAATTATTAGCATCACAAGAAATTGCAGGACCAGGGGCTGGAAATTGTGCAGCACTGGCACTGGTGGTGTTGTACAGATAGAACAACTGGCGGCAGGGATCGTGAATTACAACCGTTTGGCTGTCGGGAGAAACGGCCAACACCGTCCCCGGCACATTCGCGTTTTGCTTGGACATAACATAGGTCT
This sequence comes from Acidobacteriota bacterium, assembly GCA_021851625.1. Taxonomy (GTDB): domain Bacteria; phylum Acidobacteriota; class Terriglobia; order Terriglobales; family Acidobacteriaceae; genus JAJZCX01. The sequence goes on from JAJZCX010000094.1 coordinate 2,604, forward strand.
TCGCACTGACCGCCATCAATTCTTCCGCACTGCCAAAGTACAACGTGGTCCCTTGCTGATTCAGCACCATGGAATTGGGCAAATACGGGAGCTTGACAGGAAGGCTCACATTGCCGACAAGAAAATCAATTGGCACAAAGCCATACGATTGCGGGCTGGCGAGATAGAGCACGGCCGAACTCGGCCCCGGAGTATGCACGCTCACCGGATTGCTGGTTACAGGCAGTCCAACTCCCAGCAGGCCAATCTGATCCTCTGGAGAAGGATTGCACAAACCCGGCAGACATTGGGCCACCACATCCGCATCGCTGGGATGCGCAGCCGTGATTACACCGGTTGTGTTCACCGTGATATTCAGCGGGTTGGTCGAGGTGTACGTCAGGGCCAAACCCTGAATCGGATTGTTGTTGGTATCCAATACCGCTGCGGTCAGTGCCTGAATATTGGTCTGGTTCACCGTGATGTTGGTGGAATTGGTTCCGCTCGGAGCCAACGTAATGCTCTTGGGCGGGCAGGTAAAGAAGTATCCAGCCGAACTGGAAGCCTGCGCCACATTCGCAGTAATTACAGTCGCCCCCGGCTGATGTGCAGTAGCGATTCCGTTCTGATCGACGGTCACAACGTTCGTATTCTGCGGTGCAAAGGAAAGATGTCCCACTGCGCAGGTAATGTCATTGGCAGAACCCGGCGTACAAGTTCCTCCACCTGTGCATACCGTAGCCGCCAGTGGCACGGTGTTGTTTTGGGAGATGCAGCTCGTCTGCGTATATCCTGGCGTGCAGCCCGGGGGTAGATTATTTGCGGAGTTCGCTGGATCCACATACGTGCAAACCGTCACCGGCGATATCTGTCCATCGGAGGGATTGCTGGCATAAGGGCATGTCTCCGATGTCCCGCCCGGAGCCAGCGCCACGCTGGTCACTTGCGGGTGCACAAAGACAGGCACGGGATTGCTGGTGGCTCCTCCACCGCTGGCTGTGATGTACGCGATCCCACTCTTATTCGTCGGAATGCAGGTGGTAAAGTTCGACACTCCATTGCCAGAGTTCCGGTTCCAAGTTCCGCCGCAAATCTGTCCCGTTGGCGTCACATCGGCAATCGTCATGTCTGTGCTGCCATAGGTAAACGCCCGCAGCCCAGAATTGACGCCTCTGCAAGTTAATCCAACAGCGGAAACCACGGCATTTGTTGCACCGTAGTTGACCGAGACTCCATACGTGCTCGGTTCCAAATCAATGGTGGATGTGGCGCTTGTCGACGGTCCGCTCTGGAAACCGCTGCAAAAATTCTTTCCATAATCCGTCAGATAGCACCCGGTCATGGAGACGCTCGCCGGTAGGGAAAGCGCACACAAAACTGTCAGAAATACAAACCGCCGCATTGAACCTCCCCGTCTGCACACCCGTGGTGTGGACGGTGAAATCAGGAACACTCTCGTAAAGGATTCCAGTACCCTTAGTCTATTGGCAGTGAGCAGCTTCGGCAACCGCCATGTTGCACTGTCCCATTTGTGCCCCCGCGCACAAGGTGGGAAAATCCCCTGTCTTACAATAGCCGCATGGATACTTTGGTCATTGCAGGCAAGGCATTTCAATCCCGCTTGATCGTTGGCACGGGCAAATATAAGGACGGTGCGGAGACCCAGCGCGCCATGGAAGCCAGTGGTGCGGAGATGGTGACTGTGGCCGTACGCCGCGTCAATCTCGACCGCAGCAAAGAATCGCTGCTCGACTTCATCGATCCTCGCCGATATTTCCTGCTACCCAATACCGCTGGCTGCTACACGGCAGACGAAGCCATTCGCGCTGCGCGCCTGGGCCGCGAGGTCGGCCTCTCGGACTGGGTAAAAATTGAGGTCATTGGCGACCTGCAAACTCTCTACCCGGACGTGCAGGCCACGCTGGAGGCCACGCGCGTGCTCGTCAAGGAGGGCTTCACCGTTCTGCCCTACACATCGGATGACATCGTGGTCGCGCGCCGATTGATTGACGCAGGCGCTGCCGCCGTCATGCCCCTCGGTGCACCCATCGGCAGCGGATTAGGCATTCAGAATACCGCCAACCTGCGCATACTACGCGAGCGCATCACAGAGGTGCCGCTCATCGTGGATGCCGGCGTGGGCACGGCCTCTGACGCAGCCATTGCCATGGAACTCGGCGCGGATGCGGTGCTGATGAACTCTGGTATAGCGCACGCTGACCATCCCGTGCTGATGGCGGAGGCCATGCAGCACGCCGTGCTCGCCGGGCGGCAGGCTTATCTGGCAGGGCGCATGCAGCGCAAGCTCTACGCCACGGCCTCATCTCCGTTGGAAGGCATCTCGCGCTAGCCTATGCGCGTCCTCGGCATCGATTGCGGAACACGATTCACCGGCTACGGCGTGGTGGAGTCGGATACATCTGGGCATCTGCACACGCTCGACTGTGGCGCAATCCGCCTGAGCAAACAAGATCCAATGTCGCAGCGGCTCTGCACGATTTTTTCCGAACTGACCACATTGATTGAGCGACACGCACCGGATGTGGTCGCCATTGAAGAGGTCTTCCACGCCGCCAACAGTCGTACTGCATTGTTGCTAGGCCAGGCTCGTGGCGTAGCTCTGTTGGCCGCCGCCATGCAAAATGTCGCGATTGCAGAATATGCTCCGCTCGCCGTTAAGTCCGCCGTCTCCGGCTACGGCTTGGCGGACAAGGAGCAGGTGCGCTTCATGGTCATGCGACTCCTGCATTTGGACACACCGCCAGAGCCGCTCGATGCCTCCGACGCACTGGCCATCGCCATTTGCCACACGCATCACGCGCAGACCGCCGCTGCCCAGAGACGCTAGAGCGTCTTCCTCTTCAGTGTTCACAAAAGTGTTGAAAAAAATAGATGCCCCATTCAAGCCGTCTTTTGGCTTGAGTGGGGGGAGTCAGGACCACAAACTCTTTCCCGACCGTGAATACTCCGCCCGAAAACTCTCTGGCCGCTCACGCTTGCAAACTTCGATAGAGTGCTGCCATTACATCGAGCGGCAACGCTTCGGCACGTGCATGGGGTGGGATCTCCGCATCGTGCAGCGCCGCTAGAATTCTCTCTGCGCTGCATCCAGATGCGCGCAGATTGTTGGCCAGAGTCTTGCGCTTTTGCTGGAAGCAGACGCGCAGAAATTTTTCAAATGCTGCACGCTCCACGCCCAACTCCGCAAAACGTGGCGCTGGATGCAGACGCACAACGGCAGAATGCACCTTCGGCGGAGGCTCAAAGGCTCCCGGCGGTAAAGTAAACAACTTCTCCACGCTTGCGTGCATCTGTGTGGTGGCAGAGAGCAGCCCATATTCGCTGTGGCCCGGCGTGGCCGCAACGCGATCGGCCACCTCCTCTTGCATCATCAGCACGGCACGTGAGCATGTCTCCAACTGCGCAAAGAGCCAGAGCAAAATATCCGACGTGATGTAATACGGCAGATTTCCAACGATGTGCATGGACTGCACGCCATGCTCGGCACAGAGCGCGCGCACATCCACCTGCAAAACATCCGCATGCAATACCTGCACATGCGCCACGTCCGCATATTTTTGTTGCAGCGCATGCGCCAGTGCAGCGTCAAACTCCACTGCGATCAGCCGTTGTGCGCGATGCACCAAGAGATCCGTAATCGCCCCCTGACCGGGACCGATCTCCAGCACCGTACTTGCATCAAGAT
>JAJZCX010000095.1 GCA_021851625.1 Acidobacteriota bacterium
GTGCATGGCCGCGCGCCTCAGCGCCAATCCAGCGAGCTGGTCGGTGCACATCGGCAGAGAGAAGCACGGCAAGAGCTTTCACTACACCGCCAACATGCCGTTTCCACCCGCACAGCCCTTCGTGCCTGCGCAACCCGACGAACCCAATCCCTGGCTGGCCCTGACGTTAGGCTCGATTCCCGGCGTGGGTGCCATGTACAACGGGCAGTTCGCCAAGGGCCTGCTGCACGTGTTGATTTTTGTCCTGCTCATCGAGCTGACCCATTGGAATGGCCTGCTGGGAATTTGTGTGGCGGCGTGGGTCTTCTATCAGATATTTGACGCCTATCAGACCGCACTGGCCCGCCGCGATGGTCTGCCGCTGCCCAATCCACTCGGCCTGAACGACATCGGTTCTTGGATCACCGGCCACCGCTCCAACCCAGGCCCGTCTGCGCAGCCGATCCAGCCCGGGGTCGTGCAGAACCCCGCGGCGCAGGCTTCTGCACCGCCACCCAACGCCGCGCCGCCCTTTGCCACAGGCCCGCAGCCGCCCATCGCTGGCTTTGCTCCCTTTGCACAGGGCATGCCCGCCGTTCCGCCCGATCAATACGATCTGCCCGATGTACACCGCGGCCTGCCCACGGGAGCCGTCATTCTGGTTGCACTCGGCGTGCTCTTCCTGCTGAATAACTTCGGCATTCTGCACGGCAAGTGGATGGATCACTCGTGGCCGCTGTTGCTCATCGGCCTGGGCATTTGGATTTTGATCCGGCGCAACCAGGAACCGCCCGCGCCCGGCAATCCTCCCACGGGGTGCGCATCATGAACAACTGGTACCAAATCCGTCGCCTGCGCGGCCCGGCCATTTTGATTTTGATTGGCGTGCTGGCTCTGCTCGATCAGTGGCACATTCTCAGCTTTGGCAAAAGCTGGCCGCTCTGGCTCATCTTTGCCGGGTTAATGTCCTTTGCCGAACGTGCCGCGTGGGTCACCGACCGCGCCGCTCAGGTGCAACAGCCCTACGCGCAACCGCTCGACCCGCAATCGACCGCTTGGACGCAGGCACAGTCGCCGCAGCCTGGCAATCCCCTCGATCCAGAATCGCGGAGCTAGCATGGCCGCGCCGCCGCCCATTCCGCCCCAGAATCCACCGCCGGGCCAGCCTCAACCGCCGTTTGCGGAGTACGCATCCTATGCCGATCCGCGCAGCTACGCGCGCTACTCCCGCAGCTACGCACGCTGGCTGCGCGCGCAGCAGCGTGCCCAACGCCGCTCGCACTGCCATCGCTCCTTGCTTGGCCCGCTGCTGCTGATTACCATCGGCGTGGTCGCCTTGATGGCCAATCTGCATCTGCTGGATATGTCCAGCTTTTGGAGCTTCTACCACAGCTACTGGCCGCTGCTGCTGATCATTTTGGGTCTGCTGCTGGCCGTCGAGGCACTCGTCGTGCATGCACAGCACTCCGCCCTGCGCGTGGGCTGCGGCACGGTGCTGCTGATGATGGTGCTGGTGGCCCTCGGCGTGGCCACAGCGTTTTCGCACATGCAGAACTGGACGCTGCTGCGCTCGCAACTCCGTGCGCTCAATGACGCGCAGATGTGGCAGTTTTTTGGCCAACGCCATGAGGCCCGACAAATACTGACGCTGCCCATCCCTGCGCACGGCACACTCATCGTGGACAACAAGGCGGGCAACATCACCATCCGCTCCAGCGCCGACGCGCAGATGCACGTCACGCTCGATAAGAGCGTCTATGCTGGCTCCGATGCCGACGCGCAGCGCAAGCTCGACGCGCTCCAGCCGCTGACAGAGACCTCTGGCAACACGACCACTCTGCGCATTCCCTCCAACTTCAGCAGCAGTGTTGAACTCACGCTGAACCTGCCTGCCAGCGTCGCACTGCAAGCGCAGGTGCAGGAGGGCGGCATCGACATTGCAGGCCGCACGGCTGCCGTCACTGCGGAGACACATTTTGGCAACGTCACCGTGGAGGACGTCACCGGCCCGGTGCAAGTCAGCATTCAAGCCGGAAACGCCACCGTGCAAAACATTACCGGCCCCATTACGCTGCACGGTCAGGCTGGAGAGTTTACGCTCACCAACATTCACGGCGCGGCCACGCTCGACGGGGAATTCTTCGGCAATCTACATGTACAACAGGTTGCCGGCGCGCTGCGCTACCACTCCAGCCGCACCAGCATGGCACTGGCCAGTGTGCCGGGAACGCTCACGCTGGACCCCGCCGACCTGAAAGGCGACGGCATCACCGGCCCAGTGGAGATCACCACGCGCGCCAAAGACATCACGCTGAGTGCACTGAACGGCCCGCTCAACCTGCACAACTCTGACGGCTCCGTCCAAGTGACCGCAGCGCACGCACCCGCAGCGATGGAGATCGACAACACCAACGGCAACATCACGCTCTTGCTGCCCGCCGATGCGCGCTTCTCCGTGGAAGCAACCGCCAACGGCGGCAAGGTGCAGAGTGACTTTCCGCTCAACGTGCAGACCTCTGGCGCAGACGAAACCGCACACGGCACAGTCAACGGAGGCGGCCCCACGCTGCACCTGACCGCCTACAAAGACAATGTCACGCTAAAAAAAGAATAAGAAATCTTCCACGAAGAATAAAGCCAGAGAAGTCCCGCAAAAGCGATCCGCCCTGCGGCACGATGCGCTGAACTTACCGTTGTGCGTTGGACAGTTCCAGCCGCTGGCGCACGACCTCTTCACTGCGGGCCATCACTTCATCAAAGCTCATGTGCGTGGAGTCGATGAGAATCGCATCCGCAGCCGCCTCCAGCGGAGACGTGGCGCGCGTGCGGTCGCGGGCATCGCGTTCCCGCAAGGCTGCGATCACGCTCTCCTCGGTCACGGCGGCCTGCGCCGGGCCGGTCTGCAAAAATCTTCGCTGCCCGCGCACCTCTGGTGCAGCGTCTAAAAAAATCTTCACCTCGGCGTTGGGAAAAACCTTCGTGCCAATGTCGCGGCCCTCCATCACCACGCCGCCCTTGGCTCCCAGCGCGCGCTGCTGCGCCACCATCCACGCACGCACCTGCGGATGCACGCTAACCTGCGAAGCTGCCTCGGCCACATCGCGCTCACGCACACGCCGTGTTACATCGTGGCCGTCAAGCAGCACGCGGTTGCCCTCCGACTGCGGCTGCAACTCGATGCTTGTCGTCGCAAACAGCGCTGTCAGCGCGGCCTCATCGGAGAAACTTACGTCGCTCTCAATCGCCTTCAACGCCAGCGCGCGGTACATCGCGCCGCTTTCCAGATTCAGCAGTCCGAAGCGCCGCGCCAAGTGCGCAGCCAGCGTGCTTTTGCCCGCGCCCGCCGGGCCGTCAATGGCCACCACGGGCAGCCGCTGCGCGGGCTGAGTCGAGTTGACGTGCTCATTCTCCATCATCGCCTGGCTTCTTTCTCTTCACGGGCGCTGGCCGGGGCCGCTGCTGCCGAACGGGGCCATCCGTACGCCGCGGGCCTGCACTACGCCCGCCTGCGGCTGGCCTGCCTGCACCGGGTTTGCGAAAGCTGGGCTTGCCAAAGCCCGGCTTTCTGAATCCACCTTTGCCCCCGCCCGGCCTACCAAAGCTGGGTTTGCCATCGCGCGGCGCACCGGTTCTGGGCTTGCCCATGCCCGGCTTGCCGAAGCGTTTGGCTCCGCCTTCAGGCCTACCTTGAGGTCTTCCTTCGGGTCTACGCTCCGGCCTGCCTTCGGGCCTGCGTGTAGGTCTGCGCTCCCCACCCTGTTCGAAGCCGCCCTCCGGCCTCGGTCTGGGACTCCGCGCGGAATCGCGTGCAGGTCCCCGTGCATCGCTGCGTCGAGGGCCTCCACGCGCTGGTCCCCGTGCTCCCGCGTCGCGGCGTGGCCCGGACGGACGATCTCCATACGGACGCTTCTCGCGCCGCTCCGGTCGCTCTGGCGCTCCCGCTGCGCGCTTCCATGGCGGAGCCGCGCTCCGCTGCCGGAAGTCCCCGCTGCCCGTACCGCGCGATTCGCGCCGCACAAAACCTTCACCTTCGGCACGACGCGGCGGACGCGCATCCTGCCGATCACGATCGGGTCGATCGCGTCGTTCGGGGCGATCACCGCCAAATTTCTTGTCTCCAAATTTCTTGTCGCCAAAGGCTCCCGCTCTGCCGCCGCCAAACTTTTTATCCCCGAATTTCTTGTCTCCAAATTTCTTATCGCCGAACTTCTTATCCCCAAACTTCTTCGGGCCAAAACCACCACTGGGGCGCGACGCGGCTCCATAGGCGGGCCGCTGCGGACGCGAACCAAACTCCTTGCGGGGCGGGCGCGCCGTGCGCTCGATACCTGCATCGCGTGGAGCATCCGATCCCGCATTCGGGCCTGCATTCGGCCTGGCGAAGGGGCGTGCATCCGCCGGGCGATTCTGCCGCCACTCCCCAGAGCCTCCTCCAGATTGCCCCTCGGACCTGCGCTCGGAGCCGGATCCCTCCCGACGTTCTGGACGCTTCCAACCGCCAAAGGTCTTGCCGCCGCGTCCCTTGTCTCCGCGATCCCAAGCTCCGCGCTCTGTGCCACCGCGTTGCGGTGCACCCTGTCGCGGCGCGAACTCTCTGCGCGGTGGACGCGCTGTGCTCTCGCGGCCCTCCTCGCGTCGCGGAGCAAAAGGTGGCTTCGGTCCGCGTCGCACGAATCCCTCTCCACGCGCTGCGGGCGCGTCGCCATCCTGCGCCTGCTTTGCCTGAATTTGCGGCACGGAACGCTCCCGCCACACACGCGGCGGAGCCTGCGCAAACTGCGGACGCGCGTCCGACATCGGCGCACTCACCGTCTGAACTGGCACGACTGGCTCCAGTTCCACCAACAACTCTTCCGACAGGCCATCCTTTAAGTGCAGCAGCAGAGCGCCTTCGCAGGGAGTGCGCGCCAACTGTCGCATCGCGATCAAGCCATGCACCATCTCGCGCACCTTCGCATGACTGGCCAACGGAGCCAAGTGCGCGACAATCTCCTCATCGGAAGCTGCAAAAACTGTGCTGAGATAAAACGCCAACAAGCCCGACAGCGCCTCTGGCTGGCCCATCGCGGCCCCCATGGAGACCTGCTTGGCATGTCTGCGCGAGAGCAACTCCCACGCAGCATCGACCGGCACGCCCGCATCGTCCACCTGCAACAGCGGCATCACGCGCAACTGCCCCCACAACTCGCACAGCGCGCGCAGCAGCGCGGCAGCGGTCAAATCCCCAGACATCGCCGATTGCAAGGCCGCCACCGTCTGCGGGCCATCTTTTTCAATCGCCTGCCAAACATGCAGCGCGAGATTGGAAACCTTCCTCTGCCCAGTCAACACAGGCGGCACGCGCCAATTGCGGTCGCCACGCAGGGTGTAGAGCATCGGCAGCGCGTCGAGCGTGGACACAAAATCCGGCTGCTCGCCCACCGGGCCGCTCAGTAGCAGTGGCACTGCGGACTTGGACTGCACCATGCGTGCCAACAGCGTGTTCAGCGTGGCCCGCTCCTCCAGCGTTGTGGCCAGCATGGGCTTGCCATGCAGCGCCTCCAACAGCGTGGGTGCGGCGTGGCTGGCGGGCGTCGCCTGGGGCGCAAGCGCGCACAGCCCCGTCTCGCGCAGCCAGCCGAGCGCGTCCTCCAATGTGAGCCGTGCGTTGTTGTTCTGGCTCCAGCGCTGGAGCCTTGCGGATTGCAGTTGCTGCTTATTCAAACGGAAACCTTTTCTATCCTGCCGTTAAATGCGCTGAAATGCGCGTTGGATGTCTTTCAAAGAATATCGCAATACGATGGGTCGGCCATGCGGGCAACTTGTGGGATGCTCCGTTTTGGCCAGTTCCGCCAGCAGCCAGTCGATCTTGGCTGGCTCCAGCGGGGTATTGATCTTGATGGCCGCGTGGCAGGCAATCGAGGCCGCAATGCGCGTGCGCACCGTCTCCAAATTCTCCGCCTGCTGCTCGCTGTCCGCCTGCTCCAACACCTCGTGGATCATGCGCTCCAGTTCGCGGCCCTCCAAACCTGTGGGCGCGGCCTTCACGGCCAGCGTGCGCGGACCAAACGGTTCGGCCTCCAGCCCATTGCGCTCCAACTCAGCGGCGATGCTGGCGAATAGCGGCATCTGCTCCGGCTTCAAATCGATTAGCACCGGCATCAATAGGCGCTGGCGCTGCACCTGCTCCACTTGACGCTCGCGCAGAATTTTTTCAAACAGCACGCGCTCATGCGCCACATGCTGGTCGATGATCCACAGCCCCTCGGCATTCACCGCAAGGATAAAGGATTCGCGCAACTGCCCCAACGCGCGCAGCGTCG
>JAJZCX010000096.1 GCA_021851625.1 Acidobacteriota bacterium
GCACGCGCGCCATGGTTGTAGTGCAGCCGAATAATCCCACCGGGCACTTCACGCAGGCGCAAGAGCGCCGCGCGTTGGAGGCCATCTGCGCTGAGCAGGGGCTGGCGTTGATCGTGGATGAAGTGTTTTTGGATTTCGCGCACGCAGCCCATCCTGAAATCGCCAGCAGGGAATTTAGCTTTGCCACCGGAGAGCATCCGGCGCTCACCTTTGTGTTGAGTGGATTGAGCAAAATCTCCGCACTGCCGCAAATGAAGGTTGCATGGATTGTGAGCCATGGGCCGCAGCAGAAATTGCACGAGGCGCTCGCGCGGTTGGAGGTCATCGCCGACACATTTCTCTCCATGAATGCTCCGCTCCAACACGCGCTGCCTGCCATGTTGGATGCGCGCCACAACATGCAACGCCAGATTCGTGCGCGCACACAGGCGAATCTGGCCATACTCGACGAACAATTACGCCAGCAGGATTTCGTTGCTCGCCTGCACGTAGAGGCGGGCTGGTATGCAATTCTGCGCGTGCCCGCACTGGCCACGGCAGAGGAAACAGCGGTGCAATTGCTCCAGCGCCAGCACGTGCTGGTGCACCCCGGCAATTTTTATGGAATGCCCGTGCAGGGTTGGTTGGTCGTGAGCCTGTTGCCGAGGGAAGAGGAATTTCGACTGGGTGTGGAGCGGATAGCGCAGTTCTTCGATCAAAAATAATTGATGAACTTTTGAACGAGTGCATTACAAACACTCTGTCATTCCGAGTGAGCCGCAGGCGTATTTATTTCCGCAGCAGAAAAGGGTTGCTCGCGCGCTCCTGGCCAATCGTGGTTGCATGGCCGTGGCCGGGAATCACGCGGGTCGTGTCCGGCAATTGCAGTAGACAGTTGTGCAGCGAGCGCAGCAGCGTTTGAAAATCGCCGCCGGGTAAATCCGTGCGTCCAACCGAACCGGCAAAGAGCGTGTCACCCGCCAGCAAAAGATTTTGTTCCGGCAGATGCAGGCACAGACTACCTTGCGTGTGGCCGGGCGTGTGCAAAATCTCCGCTGCCGCGCCCGCCACGGTTAGCTTCAGGCCATCGTCCGCGGAGACATCCGGCGGCTGTACCTCTGGCGGCGCTATGCCAAGCCATCCGGCCTGCACGTCCATCATTTCCAGCAGCGGCAAATCGAGTTGGTTCATGTAAATCGGCGCGCCGGTAATTTTTTTCAGCCGGACGGCTCCGCCTACGTGGTCGATGTGCGCGTGTGTGATGACGATCTGCTCCACGCGCAGTCGATGTTGGTTGAGAATTTTCAGAATGGATTGAATGTCATCGCCGGGATCGACGACTGTGGCCGTGTGTGTTTCTGGATCACCGAGAATGCTGCAATTGCATTGCAGCGGGCCAACGGCGAGAATCTCATGGATCATGGCGCACATGCAAAGGGAAGTGTGGGCGAGAGAGATGCAACAGCGCCTCGTGTGGAGGCGCTGCGCTTACTTCTTGGCCGGTGTGCTGGAGGAGATGCCCTGCAACACAGAGTGGCCCGTGCTTTCGCGTGCAACCAATACGGTCAGGCCAATGGATGTGAGCATGAAGATCACGGCAGCCCAAGTCGTTACCTTGGTCAGAATATTGGATGCGCCACGCGGCCCAAAGGCCGTCTGCGATCCCTGGCCGCCGAAGGCTCCGGCCAAATCTGCACTGGCGCCCTGTTGCAACAGGATGGCGCCAATTAACACCAGACAAACAATTACATGCACAATGGTAAGCAAAATAACCACGAAAATCTGCTTTCTATGCAACGCGGATGCGACTGCAACACGCGCGCGAAAATTTTGGATGTGGCTGGCGATTTCCGCCAAAGCCAAGGCGAGAATTTTGGTGCGGAAGAGGGGACTTGAACCCCTATGCCTTGCGGCGCCACCCCCTCAAGATGGTGTGTCTGCCAATTTCACCACTTCCGCATGTAGGATGCTCGCAGTACTCAATATAACATTCTTTCGCATGAAGATTACTGCGTGTGCAGCCATGTGCCAAGGCCGCCAGTCTGGCGCAACAGTTGCAACTGCACGCGTTCGACGGCAAAGTCGGCGTCCAATTTATCGATGTAGCGGCTGCGCTCGTCCATGCGTGCCTGCTCGGCCTGCTGCGGTGTGACGGCAGGCGCGGTTGCAGCGCCGGAGCCATTCTGCATTTGCACTTGCAGTGCGCTCAGCGTGTCCTGCGCCAGTTGCTGTTGCAGCGTGGCCACGTCCTGTTCGGCCTTCAGTTCGCGGAGTTGATGTTGCAAGGCGAGGCTCTGCGCGGAGACCTGCGTCTGCGCTTGCTCCGCTTCATGCCGGGCCACGCTGGCCTCGGCGCTGGATTCAATCCCTTTGGCACGATGAATGGGATCAAAGAGCGGGATGGTCACCTGCACCTCGAATCCAAAGTTGTTCTGTTGGAAGCTGGTGTAGTAGTTCTGGTAATTATTGAAGGTTGAAAACAAACTGTACTGCGTGATCTGCTGGAAGCTGGGTCGATAGTTTTGGCGATTGTCGCCAAAGGCCGTGAACATGCGCGAATTGGCCGTGGCAAAGGCCGCTTGCACTGCTGGACTTTGCGTGGGTTGCAGCGTGCTAGTTGTTGTGGGATCTGGCAGCGCGGGAATGCTGGCCGCATCCAAAGAGACAGAGTTAGCTGGCAAGCCTGTCAGCGCCGCGATCTGCTGCTGCAATTCTTCCGCGTGGTCTTCCATCTGCATCTGCTGCAACTGCATTTGTGCGCGCGTCAGGCGGGCGCGGGTCAAGTCCACGTGGCTGGCCACACCGGCGGCCACGCGGTTGCCAACAATAACAATCAACTGGTCGGCATCACTCATCGCCTCATGCAGCGCAGCGATCTGACGATTGGTTCTGTCCAGATCGAGATACGCAGTTGCCGTGTCGAGTGTCACTTGCTGTTGCGTGTCTTGCAGAGAAAATTGTGCCGCCTCGATGGCCGCATGTGCCGAGCGCACGTAATCCGGCTGGGAAAAACTGAAGAGCAAGGATTGCGACTCCGCGTTGAACAGGTTGGGTGTTCCTAGTGGGAAGCCAACCGAATATCCCAGGCCCGCGCCAATATAAAAATTTGGAACATAGGCGCCACGCGCTTCTGACAAGGACCCGCGCGCCTGCTGCAACTTGGCGTTGGCGATGCGAACCTGGCTGCTGTTTTGCAGCGCCAGATTCACCGCCGAGGCAAGCGAAATCTGCGCCTGCGCTGCAGCGGGCAGCAGCGTCCATAGCACCAGCAGCAGGGAAGCGCTGGGCAAACTGCCACTGCTGCTACCGAATTGTTTCCACCATTTCATAATCTCTAGCTGATTCTATACGCCGCTCTGCGCGCGCTCAATTTCCACCAGCAAACACGTGGCGCGCGCATCAATGTCCGTCTTTATATCCACTGGCCAGTGCGTGTGCCGCCGCAAATTCTTTTTCCGCTCCCGACAGGTCTCCCTGTTGGCGTAATAGATTTCCCAGCATCGCCTCCGCTGCAAAGACGGGAGACTCCTCCGTCGTGTGCTGCGACGCGATGTACATCCGCAAAAGATTCTGCGCCAGCGCCGAGTCATATTTGTTGCGAACGAGAATCGACGCTCCATCCATCAATGCGCTGTCATGCTGCGGATCGGCGGCCAAACCGTTGCGAATCGCCTGCTCCATGGCGGTGTAATCGCCACGCCAAGCTTCAAACGAGGCCAACTGCATCCACGCATGCGCTGGGGCCGAGGAGTGTGCAATGGCCAGCTTCAACTCCCGCTCTTGCGATTCCGGATCTTTGCGCTTGTGCGCAATGCGCGCCATCTGTGCGTGGTAGGCCTCGGCGTTGAGCGGCTGCAATTGCTGTGCTACGTATTCCGCCTTGTTCAATCCACCGCCTAAAAATCCGGGAGCCTCCACTGCGTACTCGCCCAAGTCGTTCAAGGCGGCCACGCTCTGCGGAGCTGTTTGTACCGCGGCATCAAATTCCGTGTGCACCTTGCGAGCTAGGCCCAGAGCCACGAACCAGGAAGCGTGCTCGGCTGCCTCGCCATAGCTGCGTCCCAGCCAAGTGTGAAATTCGCTGTTTTCGGGCTGCAAATCGACCGCACGCTGACACGCATCGATCGCCTCTGGCCAGCGTTGCTCTGAATAATAGGAACGGCAGAGCAGATTGTGCGCCATGGAGTCCTGTGGATGGGCCGCGAGAATTTTTTGCAGCGCTGCAATGGCCGCGTCCGCCTCTCCGCGCTCCAACAAAGCGTGCGCACCCTCATCGCCGACTGTCTTCATTGCTTTTGTTGGCTGTACGATTGCGTGCCGATTTTTGTGGCTGTGTGCGTGCGCATTTGGCGCTGGCGCACACACAATTGCCAGCGGAAACAATCCCAATGTAAAAAATCGTTGCAGTGTGCGAAGGAATGTCGGCTTCATTTATGGAGTGCTTTGCACCTGCAGGCCGTTGCGCAGCGTGGAGCCATCCGTGGCGCTCAAGGCAACCACGGCGTGTTCCTCAAGGCCAGAGAGCACCTGCACCTGCGTCAGGTTCAGCACGCCAATTTGGATGGGAGTCCGCACCAAGCGGCCATCCACGATGCGGTAAACAAAATCCTGCCCGCCTTCAGCGTGCAGCGCCTCGCGCGGAATCGTCAGCACACTGTTCAGACGTAGCGTCGTTACGGTTAGCGTCACATTCGTGTTGGGCAGCAGAACGCCATCGGCATCATCGACGGCGATCAAAGCCTCACCCACATGGCGCGTTCCATACGTGATGATCGTCGAAGGCACCTGCGTGATGTGTCCGTGCCAGATGCGTCCCGGACGCGCATCCCACACGATGGTCACCGGCTGCCCCAGTGCAAGGCGGCCAATCTCCGGCTCATCGAAGTAGGCGCGAATTTGAATGAGCGCCAAGTTTGCCATGCGCAACAGCGCATCGCCTGGTTGCACGTACGCGCTGGCCTGCACGGGAACAGAGAAGACTGTGCCCTCAAACGGAGCGCGCACATTTTCCTGTTGCAGTGTGTCCTGCGCGGCTTGGTAGGCCGCCTGCGCGTTGGATAAGTCCGCAGCCGCGCGCTGCCGGTCGATGGGCGCGTAGCGCTGCGTCTTCTGCTGTTCCAAATTTTGCAGGGTCGCAGTGTCAATCGCCAAACGTATCTTGGCAGCCGTTACTTCGCTCTGCGAGGCCGAGCCATTCTGCGCCAGTTGTGTCAGCGAGTTCAGCAGCGTCTCCGCATGATCGCGCTGCGCGCGGGCTGCATTGATCTTGGCCTGCAACTGGAGTTGCTCATCGCGCGTGCCGCCTTGTTGCACGGCGTCCATCTGTGCCTGTGCGGTGCGCAGTGCCGCCAGCGCCGAGGCCACCTGCGCCTGCGCCGCGGCATCGTCCATGGTCAGCAGCAACTGATCCTTGCGGACGCGCTCTCCTTCATGCACCAAAACGGATTTCACAACACCAGCCACGGGACTGTGCGCGACAAAATCACTCATCGGCTCCACATTGCCGTTCGTGCTCAGATTGTCGATCAAGTCCGCGCGCTCCGCCGTGGCCGTGTGGATGGGCGTTGCACTCTGCATCCAATGGGGAATCAGTATGGCCAGCAACACCAGCGCCGCTGCCAGCGCAATCCAGCGCAGTCGTTTGGAACCGGGCGCGGTGGCCGCTCGTGTCGCTGTCGATTCGGAAGCAGAAACGTGCATGTGCATGGAGGTTAAAAGGTCAGTATATAGGACGCGCCAAAACCAAAATGGATGCAGGACTCTTGCACGACACCTGGCCGCATCCCCCCAGTACAATAGGAGCATGACCGCTTCCGCCCCGCGCTACACGGACGACCACGCCAAAGCTGGACTCGACTTCGCCTTCCCGGCCATCGAGACTTGGCCCAATCAATTTCCGGCCTACGAAATCCTCATCGACGATCCAGAGTTCACCTCCGTCTGTCCCAAGACCAGCCTGCCAGATTTTGGCATCATCACCCTGCGCTACATGCCGCGCGCCCGCTGTTTGGAGCTGAAATCTTGGAAGGAATATCTCTTCTGCTACCGCAATCTGGGCATCTTTCAGGAGAATATCGTCAACCAAGTGCTCGTCGATGTGGTCAAGGCCTGCGAACCGGTCTGGGCCATAGTCAAAGGTGACTTCCGCCCGCGTGGCGGCATCTCAACC
>JAJZCX010000097.1 GCA_021851625.1 Acidobacteriota bacterium
TGGGTAAGCATTTTTGGTAGCGCTAACGGGAATCGAACCCGTGTTTTAAGATTGAGAATCTCACGTCCTAACCCCTAGACGATAGCGCCACGATTCCTTTTCTACTATATCACCGGCGCGCGCCGCGACAAGGCTCACCTGCGCCATTTATGATGAAGCCGGCTATGCCGACCGAAGAGCAACTTGCACCCCATCCACACCCCGCTGGACGACTGCGCTGGATGGTTTGCGCCATGCTCTTTTTTGCCACTTCCAAAAACTATTTGGACCGTCAGGTGCTGGGCATTCTGGCCGACACACTGCAAAACCAATTTCACTGGACGGAGAGCCAGTACGGCTACATCGTCAGCAGCTTTCAACTGGCCTATGCGCTGGGGCTGACCTTTGCTGGCGCGTGGATTGATCGTGTCGGCACGCGCGTTGGCTACGCGGTGATGGTGGCAGCGTGGAGCCTGGCCTCTGCCGCACACGCACTGGCGCACTCCATACTCGGCTTTGGCATTGCGCGCTTTTTTTTGGGTCTTGGTGAGGCTGGCAATTTCCCCGCAGCCATCAAAACCACAGCCGAGTGGTTTCCGCCGCAGGAGCGTTCCTTTGCCACGGGACTCTTCAACGCAGGCGCGAATGTCGGTGCAATTCTCGCACCACTGTGTGTTCCTTGGATCACGCTGCGTTATGGTTGGCGCGCTGCGTTTGTCATCGTCGGCGGTCTGGGGATTCTTTGGCTAGCTTGGTGGCTGGTCAGCTATCATCCGCCGGAAAAGCACCCTAGGATCACGCCCGCAGAGTTTGCTTGGATTCGCGCGGGTCAATGCGAGTCGGAGGAGCGTGTGCGCATTGGCTGGCGCGCGCTGTTGCGCACGCGGCAAGGCTGGGCCTTCATCCTCGCGAAAACACTCACCGATCCCATCTGGTGGTTTTATCTTTTCTGGCTGCCCAAGTTTCTTGACCAGCGCTATCATCTGGGCTTGAGTCATCTGGGGCTGCCGCTGGTGGTCATCTACATCATTTCCGATCTGGGCAGCATCGGCGGCGGCTGGCTGCCAGCTTGGTTTTTGCGTCGCGGTGCAACCATTGCGCGTGCCAGAAAAGCTGCGCTCCTGTGCTGCGCGCTCTGTCCACTGCCAGTGCTGCTCATCAGCCATGTGCACTCCGCGTGGATGGTCGTGGGCATTCTAGGCTTGGCCACGGCGGCGCATCAGGGGTGGTCGGCGAATGTGTACACCGTCGCGTCCGATCTGTTCCCGCGCGGTGCAGTTGGTTCGGTCGTCGGTCTTGGCACGCTCTTC
Organism: Acidobacteriota bacterium; assembly: GCA_021851625.1. Taxonomy (GTDB): domain Bacteria; phylum Acidobacteriota; class Terriglobia; order Terriglobales; family Acidobacteriaceae; genus JAJZCX01. Next base: position 1,290 of record JAJZCX010000097.1, read on the forward strand.
TCGTCGCTCAGCGCTATCGGCTTTTCGTTGTTCACGGGCTGGCTGTTGCAGTGGACGCACAGCTATGCGCCACTGTTTGTTCTGGCTGCATTTGCCTATCTGGTCGCGTGGATGGCCGTGCAGGCGCTTGTGCCGCGCTGGGATCGTGTAGCCTTGTCTCAAGGCTTTTAGATTTGCAGGTGTAATTTTCAAATAGGGAATTTTGCCATGAAGCAAGCCAAAGAAATTGTGCTGCGGCCCAAAGAAGAATGCCGCTGGGATCTGGTGAGTTTGGGCGAGGTGATGCTGCGCCTGGACCCAGGGGACGGACGCATTGCTACTACGCGCAGCTTCCAAGTCTGGGAGGGCGGTGGTGAGTATAACGTCGCGCGCGGTCTGCGCCGTTGTTTCGGTATGCGCACCGCTATCGTCACCGCGCTGGCTGATAATCCCGTCGGGCGGTTGCTGGAAGACCTGATGCTGCAAGGCGGCGTCGATCTCTCGCATCTACTCTGGACTCCCTATGACGGCGTAGGCCGCACCGTGCGCAACGGACTCAACTTTACCGAGCGCGGCTTTGGCGTACGCGCTGCACTGGGATGTTCTGATCGCGGGCACACGGCCATCGCGCAACTGAAGCCGGGACAGATTGACTGGGATCAAATCTTTGGCAAGGAAGGCGCGCGTTGGCTGCACACTGGCGGCATTTTTTGTGCGCTCTCTGAGTCCACGCCGCTGGTGGCGCGCGAGGCCATGCAGGCTGCGCGCAAACATGGCGTCATCATTTCGTACGACCTCAACTATCGAGACTCGCTTTGGAAATCCATTGGTGGACAGAAGCGCGCGACGGAAGTGAATCGCGAGCTGGCGCAGTATGTGGATGTGATGCTCGGCAATGAAGAGGACTTTACCGCCGCGCTCGGCTTCCAAGTGGAGGGCGTCGATGCAAATCTTTCGCACCTGAGCACGGACAGCTTTCGCAAGATGATGGAGCAGGCCGTGGCTGCCTATCCCAACTTTCAAGTGGTGGCCACCACACTGCGCAATGCCAAGTCCGCCACCAGCAACGACTGGGGCGCGATCTGCTACGCCAATGGCGCGTTCTACGAAGCGCAAACCATGCACGACTTGGAAATTTTTGATCGCGTGGGCGGCGGCGATTCGTTTGCCTCCGGCTTGATCTATGGATTCCTGACCGGCGCTGGCCCGCAGTACGCCGTCAACTGCGGCTGCGCGCACGGAGCCTTGGCCATGACTACGCCTGGCGACACCACCATGGCAACGCTCCACGAAGTGGAGCGCCTGATGAAGGGCGGATCGGCCCGCGTGGTGCGATAAAATTTCCAGAAGATTTTTTACTAGAACGGAAAGTATATGAAGAAAAATCAAATTCTCGCCCGCATGCAGCAGATTGGCATCGTGCCCGTGCTGCGTGCCTCGTCCACGCAAGAGGCTCTGGCCATTGCCACCGCGATTGAAGCCGGCGGCGTGCCTGTGCTGGAGGTCACCATGACTGTTCCCGGCGCTGTGCAGGTGATCGAGCAACTGGCCAACCATGCAGGTGATCGTTTGCTGGTGGGCGCGGGCACGGTGCTGGACGCTGAGACGGCGCGCGCCTGCATTCTCGCGGGTGCGCAATTTGTCGTCAGTCCGGCGCTGGATGTTCGCACGATTGAACTCTGCCGCAAATACGGCGTGCCCGTGCTGCCCGGCGCGCTGACGCCCACGGAGATCGTTACTGCATGGCAGGCAGGCGCGGATGCGGTCAAGGTCTTCCCGTGCAGCGCCGTTGGCGGCGCTAAATATCTGAAGGCCGTCAAGGCCCCTTTGCCGCAAATTGATCTGATCCCCACTGGCGGAGTTTCGCTGGCCACGGCGGCGGAGTTTTTAGAAGCAGGTGCATTCGCACTGGGCGTGGGCGGCGACTTGGTCGATAACAAGGCCATCGCCAACGGCCATCCAGAGATCATCACGGAAAATGCGCGGAAGTATTTGGCGATTGTGCAACAGTCGCGCAAATAAGCGAGTGCAGAGCGCAGGCCAACACGGCCAAACCCGCTCGCCACGCCCTCATGTCTGATTTCGTACAACATTTCATAGTTAGGCCATGCTCGCATACTGCGCGAGTGTGGCAGGCGGGGTTTCCGGCGGATATATATGCATTGACAGATATGTTGGATTCGGATATATTCGTTTATGCGTATTTGTTTGGAGGTCGGTATGAGCGAATATCTCTTGAATTCAGTCAAGGAAAGATACGGGGCCATTGCGGCCAGCACTCTCTCTGGTGGGGATGCAGGGGTCCGGTCTATCGCCGAGGCTTTTGGTTACAGCGCCGAGGAGTTGGCTGCGATACCAGAGCAGGCCAATATGGGTCTGTCCTGCGGTAATCCAACCGCCACAGCGCATTTGAAGCCAGGGGAAGTGGTGGTGGATCTTGGCTCAGGTGGGGGCTTGGATGTGTTTCTTGCAGCACAGAAGGTTGGCCCATCAGGACGCGTTATCGGAATCGATATGACTCCAGAGATGATCGCGCGCGCGCAACAAAATGCAAAATCCTCAGGCTATGAGAACGTTGCCTTTCATCTGGCGACAATTGACAAGCTGCCCTTGGCGGATGCTTCCGTGGATTGCGTGCTGAGCAATTGCGTCATCAATCTCGCGCCTGACAAGCCGGCTGTCTTTCGCGAGATATTCCGTGTGCTCAAGCCGGGAGGGCGGCTTGCGGTCAGCGATATTGCGCTCAAGGGAGAATTGCCGAAAGAGATTGCCTCCAACCTGGCAGCATACACCGGGTGCATTGCCGGTGCAATTCCAATCAGCCAGTACAGGGAAGCGTTGCTTGCGGCAGGCTTTGCCCATGTTGCAACCATCGCCAATGGTACCGACCTGAATGCCTATGCCAAAGCAGAAATACAATCAAGCTGTTGCTCTGGAACGGCGCAGGTTGCCGCATCGACGAACGCTCCGACTGGTTCTTGCTGTTCGCAGCAGAAGGAGCCGAGCCAGAGCGAATTGCAAAAGCTGTTGAGCCGCTATGATGTGAATGCTGTTGCCGCCAGCTTCAAAATTTATGCGCTGAAACCGGAAACGGGCAACGCCCTCAACCCAGCCGCTGGTGGAGTCTGACTTTCGCAAAGCACGCAGGACGGAACGTTCGCACAGGCGGGTGCAATCCTCGTGCTAGGGGCGCTGAAGCGCGTCCAAAGCGGCGCTACCAGTGAAACATGGTGCCATCAAGTTTGCGGTTGACCGGCAGGTAGGCGCGCTCATACGGCCACTTTGCCGCCAGCTTTTCGTCGTAGTCCACGCCGAGGCCGGGACCTTCTCCGGGAAGCAAATAGCCCTTGTCGAACTTGTAGGTGTGCGGGAAGACTGCGTCGGTCTCTGGCGTGTGCCGCATGTATTCTTGAATGCCAAAGTTGTTGATGGCGATGTCAAAGTGCAGCGCTGCGGCCATAGACACAGGCGACAGATCCGTTGCGCCGTGGCAGCCGGTTTGCACGTGATGCAGCGCGGCCAAGTCCGCCACCTTGCGCAGATGGGTGAAGCCGCCGCTGTGCACCAGCGTCATGCGGATGTAGTCGATCCACTGGTTGGTGATAAGCTGTTGCGCATCCCAGATGGTGTTGAAGACTTCGCCGATGGCGATGGGCGTGGTGGTGTGCTGGCGGACGAGCTTGAGGCCCTCCTGCATCTCTGCGGGCACGGGATCTTCCATCCAAAAAAGATGATAGGGTTCCAGAGATTTTCCCAGCCGCCCCGCTTCGATCGGCGTTAGGCGGTGATGCACATCGTGCAACAGATGCAAGTCGCTGCCAAACTGCACGCGCAGCTTCTCGAAGAGCTTGGGCACGTGGTTGAGATATTTTTCCGTGGACCAGACGTTCTCTGGCGGCAGACCCTTTTCTGCTGGCTCATAAAAGAGTCGATCTTTGGAGACGCCATAGGTCGAGGGCAGCCCCGGAATGCCTGATTGCGCGCGGATGGCCATATAGCCCATTTCCGTATAGCGCGCGACCTCTTCGGCTGTCTGCTCGATGTCTTTGCCGTTGGCGTGGCCATAGACCATGACGCCGTGGCGGCTCTTGCCGCCGAGCAGATTGTAGACCGGAGTGTTGAGCGCCTTGCCCTTGATGTCCCACAGCGCCATGTCTACGGCGGCGATGGCGGACATGGTCACCGGTCCGCGCCGCCAGTAGGCTCCGCGGTACAGATAGTGCCAGATGTCCTCGGTCTGGAATGGGTCGCGCCCGATGAGGCAGGGAATCACGTGGTCGGTCAGATAGCTGGCCACGGCCAGTTCGCGGCCATTCAGCGTGCCGTCACCCAGGCCGTAGATGCCTTGGTCAGTTTCAATTTTCAGGGTGATGAAGTTTCTTCCGGGGCAGGTGACGAGGACTTTTGCGCTTAGAATTTTCATGGATGGATTCTGCTCAGGTTTCCAAACTTTCTAATCTTTGAACTTCAGATGCCAAGCTTCTTGACTTCTTCGTTGTAATACTTGCGATAGAGGATGTCCCACTCCTGGCTGCCTTCGGGAATGTTCCGCTTGTGCGACTGCACTTTCAGCCGCGCCGCCGTGTCCACCTTCAATTCCTCAGCCAGCATTTTTTCCAGCAGCGCACGGGCCTGCTGGCGAATGGTGTTGCGATCTTCCAGAAAGTCGCACTCCGGCACCTCGGCCAGCGTGTCGGCCACAACGTGGGCAAGTTTATTGACTTTATCGCGGGAGATTCTCACAGAACCGCCTTGTATTTCTTGGCCAATTCCATCTTGACCTTTTTGAACATCTCCGGGTAGCTGGCTCCGCTGCGTCGCATGTCTTCTTGATACGCTTCCAGAATCACACGCACTTCTTCATTGAT
>JAJZCX010000098.1 GCA_021851625.1 Acidobacteriota bacterium
CCGGAATAGTAGCTAACACTTGATTGCTGGTCAAGCTTACCGAATTAACCGTTCCGTCATCATGGTTGGCGACGTAGACGCGCGTGCCATCCTGCAAAACGGCTACGGAAGTAGGCTTGTTGCCAACGGGAATCGTGGCAATGATCTGGCCAAAGTTGGGTGTGTCGTTGCCATAGGAGTCCAAGCTGACGTTAATCAACGTCAACGTGTTGGATTGCTGACTGACGACAGCCAGAATGTTGCCGGTATTGTAGATATCCGCCCAGACCGGCTGCGGGGTAAGACCATTGGGGCCTGTTGGCAGTGTGATGACGCCATTGCGGAAGTTGGGAGTGCTTGGATTGTTGGGATTGTTGGCATCCAAATCCAATTGGTTTTGCCCACTGTCGATCACTGTAATGGTGCCACTGGCCTGGTTCAAAACAAAGGTGCGCAAATTATTGCTGGACGCGACGCCATACACTGGGCAGGCCCCCGCGGGCAAGATGGCGGAGATGGTGTTCGTGGCGATTTCAATTGCCGTGATGGTTCCATTGCCCGCCGCAGACGTGCAGGATGTGGACGTGGCACCTGCGCCTTGGGAAATCGCATAGATGCGCTGCGTTTGATAGTTGCCGACCAGATTGACCGGATTGGCGGTAATGGGAATTTCCAATTGCACCGCGGGTGGGTTTCCACTCATCGCAGCTACGGCACTGCGGCCAGGCTCCACAACATACAACTGGCCTCCATACTGTGCGAGCAGCGAATTCGGATTCGCATTCGAAAGCAGAGTACTGGTTGTAATTTGGTTGGTTTCTTCGCTGGTGGTTACTGCAAAAGTGTTGATGGTCCCATTGGCATTGGCAGTGTAACCAGTTCCACCTGAGCCATTCAAACCCATCCAGCGCGAGCCGCTGCCAAGATTCAATCGGATCAGCGTGCTGTCACCGGAAAAGTCCACAAAGGAGGCCAACCCTGTGGCGTTGGGATCTTCGCACGACTGTTCAATCGAGACGGCATTTGCGTTGCCCTGATCCACGCCGCAACTAATGACAATCGCGTACTTCTGCGGCTGGGGCGCTGGTTGCACGGGGGGAATGTTGGTTACGATCGGACGGTACACATTGCCGCATCCGAGCATGGCCGTAAGCAGACATGCTGTTCCCGTCAACACCAATGGGCGAAGCCGCCCGACACCTGACACCACGCGCAGATACCTCTCAGCCAAAAAAATCGTTCGCAGACCGTTCGCAAAAGCTACGTTGATTGTAAATCAGGGCACGGTCAAACGGGGCGCGCAGCAGAATTCAATGTAGATGCAGGCTCCAAAGCGCGTAGCTGAGCATCTCATGCACGTATCGCAGCACGATCTCCTGCGCGGGGATGGGCTTACCAACGGGGCGTGGCGAAGTGAGTACATGGAGGCCCTGTGCGCGACACAATTCACGAATACGAAACAGATGCGTGCCATCGCTGACGACGATCACGCTGCGAAAATGATTGGCGCGCGCAATTTCCGCCAAGTGTTGCACAGACTGCTCCGTGTTCTGGCTCCCCGTTTCCGCAATGATGTGCGCATCCGGTACACCATGGGAGAGCAAATAATCGCGCTCGACTTCTCCTTCGCTGAAGCGCGGGTCGCTCCCACCTCCGAGCGTAACCAACATGGGCGCGTAGCCGTTGCGGTACAAATCCAAGGCGTGATCCAAACGCGCGCGCAACACGGGTGAGGGGCGTCCGTTGTACTCTGCCGCGCCAAAGACGGCAATGGCATAGGCGGGTGCGGCAAAGTCTTGCCGCTCGGCTTTGTAAATCTGTTGATAGATCCAGGCGAACCAGAGCGCAGTAAAGACCGCGGTCCAGAAGAAGATCCACCATACGATTTTGCGCAGTTGTTTCATTGCGTTTGTCTACCGCACTGCAAGAGCACTCTATTGTAGAGCGAGCGCGATCTCATGTGCAGGAATCGCACCGACGCGGAGAATTTGCCACAGGCCCGGACGCTCCGAAAGATCCACAATGGTGGTGGGAAGGCTGCGGGCAGTCGGGCCGCCGTCCACAATGAGCGGGAGTCGGTCGCCCAGTTGATCGCGTAGGCTGGCAGCATGGGTACACTCCGGGGCACCGCGCAGATTGGCAGAGGTTGCAGTGATGGGTAGCCCCAGCCGCTTGACGACAGCGCGGGGAATGTTGGCATCAGGCACGCGCAAAGCCACATTGCCTGTGTTGGCCGTAACCCGCAGCGGCAATCGTGTGCCCGCACGCACGATGAGCGTCAATGGGCCTGGCCAGAATTTTTCCGCCAGCCGATCAAAGCACGCATCCAAGTCGCGCGCTAGTTCGTAGGCCTGCGCGGCATTGGCCAGCAGCAGCGAGAGCGGCTTGTGGCGCACGCGCGATTTGATTTCATAAATGCGCTCGACCGCGCGCAGATTGACCGGATCCACAGCCAAACCGTAAAACGTGTCCGTCGGCAGGCCGACGACCTTTCCACTTTCCAAACAGGAGGCAACATAATCGATGCGCTCCTGCTCTGGCTCATCGGGATTCACACGCAGCAGTTCGGCAGACACATAGACTCCCAAAAATTGCTTGCGCCGGGGAGCGCACAACTCATCATACCGCGCGCCTTGTTTGGCAAGCGAAGCAGGACAGCGCCACGCATGTGCCGTAGAATCTCGGTGTATGCCGTCCCCGTTCAGCGCCACAGTAACGCAGCGCACAGCCACACGCATTGAGAGCCGTCACAATGCGCGCTGGAAGGAACTGCGCCATCGGCTGCTGCATCCGGGGCGCGCGGAAGATGGACGTATCGCTGTGGAAGGCGTGCATCTGATCGAAGAAGCATTGCGCAGCGGCTTGGAGTTGGAGCAGGTCTTCGTCCGCGAAGATGTTGCAGAGACGATGCAAAAATTTCCCGCACGCGAAGTCTGCATCGTGGCCGCGAGCATCTTCAATCACGGCAGCGCCACAGAAACGCCGCAAGGCGTGGCCGCGCTGGTGCAAATGCCCGTCATCGCACGGGATGCAATTTTTGAGTCCGCCAATCCTCTGCTGGTTGTGCTCGACGGCGTGCAAGACCCAGGCAATCTGGGCACGATCGTGCGTTCGGCGGAGGCATTTGGCGCGACCGGCCTGTTGCTATTGCCCGGCACAGTCAGCCCATGGAATCAGAAAACGCTGCGCGCATCGGCAGGTTCCGTCTTTCGCGTGCCGCTGGCACAGTTGCCTGTCGAAGAGGCGCTGGCAGCATTGCATGCGCGCGGCATTGCGATTTGCGCAGCGGTGGCGCACGGCGGTGTGGATGTGGATACGCTTCCATTGCAACAACCCACGGCGTTGCTGATTGGCAATGAGGGTGCGGGCATCTCCGTGGCTGCGCTGGCGCAGGCTCATCATCGCGTGCAAATTCCCTGCCCTGGCCCAGTGGAGTCGTTGAATGCAGCGGTCGCCACATCCATCCTGCTCTACGCGGCGGCGCGACAACGCATGGCTCCCACATCCACCCAGGCGGCGCTGCCATGAATCTTTTTGATCCCACTCCACACTTGGACGATGCACCTGTGCACCGCGAAGCTCCGTTGGCGGAGCGGATGCGTCCGCGCACGTTGGATGAATTTTCTGGACAGGAACACTTGATCGGTCACGGTAAACCGCTACGCGTGCAGATTGAGCGCGACGAGCCGGCCTCGATGATCTTCTGGGGGCCTCCGGGGGTTGGCAAGACTACACTCGCCAAGATTCTGGCCCACGCCACGCACGCATCCTTCATCGAATTTTCCGCCGTGATCTCTGGCATCAAAGAGATCAAGCAAGTGATGAGCGAGGCCGATGCCGCGGCGCGATCTGGCGTGCGCACAGTTCTATTTATTGATGAAATTCACCGCTTCAATAAAAGCCAGCAGGATGCGTTTCTGCCGTATGTCGAACGCGGTGCGATTCGGCTGATTGGTGCGACAACAGAGAATCCCTCGTTTGAGTTGAATGCCGCGTTGCTTTCGCGCTGCGTCGTGTATGTGTTGCAGCCTCTGAGTGATGAACAGATTGTGGCTCTGCTGCAACGCGCGCTCGCCGACAAGGAACGCGGCTTGGGCACGCTGGAGATATCCGCAGAGGAGAATGTGCTGCTGCGCATCGCGCAGTTTTCCAGCGGCGACGTGCGCCGCGCCTACAACGCGCTGGAGGCTGTGGCGCGGCTGGCTGTGGATGCAGGTCTATCCGCGCTGACGCAAACATTGCTGCAAGACGCACTGCAACAGCGCACACTGCTCTACGACAAGTCCGGCGAAGAGCATTACAACCTGATCTCCGCGCTACACAAGTCCGTGCGCAACAGCGATGTGAATGCTGCACTGTATTGGCTGGGAAGAATGCTGCGCTCTGGCGAAGACCCCATGTACATTGCGCGGCGCATTGTGCGCATGGCAGTGGAGGACATCGGGCTGGCCGCGCCGGAAGCGCTGAACCTGACCATGACCGCGCGCGATGCGATGGATTTTCTCGGCTCGCCAGAGGGGGATTTGGCGCTGGCACAGGCCGTAGCCTATCTGGCGCTCGCTCCGAAGTCGAATGCGATTTACGCCGCGTATAGTGCGGTGGTGGCTGACGTGGAAACAACACGCGCAGAGCCGGTTCCACTGCATTTGCGCAACGCACCGACAAAGCTGATGCAATCTCTGGGCTACAGCGAGGGCTACCAGTACGCACACAATGTGCAGGATCGTGTGGCCGACATGGAGTGCCTGCCTCCGGGACTAGAGAATCGCAGCTACTACCACCCCACGGATGAGGGCCGGGAAAAACTGCTGCGCCAGCGCATGACAGAGATTGCGCAGATTCGGCAAAAGAAGAAAAAGTAAAAAGAAATATGGGTGCCACATCCTAGTTGCGTTCATTGCGACTAGGGTTGGATAAAAAATGAAACTCCGGACCACGACACGTCACTCCTAGCAACAGACTAGAGCAAAAAATCTAGGGGAATGTCCATGAGCCAAGTGCTGCCTTCCCGTGCAAAGACCTTCTGGATTCTTCGCTTCGTTCAGAATGACAGGCACAAGAGAAAAGCTATTTTTTTACGTTCGCAGATGCAGCCCGTAGCGCATCCAGCACAATTCCTGGGGTCAGCGCCTCCGGCAGCACCGTTGGAGTTTCTTCCCCCACGAAGAGCGCGTAGGTAGGAACACCGCTGCGTCCCAACTGCGCCAAAGCCTGCGTGATGGAATCCTCGTGGCGCGTCCAATCGGCGCGCATCAGTGTGGCGTGGCTCAAGCGCAGGGCCTGCTGTACATCTGCGCGATCCAGCACGACACGCTCATTGACCTGACAGCTTAGGCACCAGGCCGCGGTGAAATCGACGAAGACAGTCTTACCCTGCGCGCGCAAGGCGTCGAGCTTTTGCGCATCATACGGCTGCCATTGCAGACCATCTGCGGCGATCGCGGTTGCGGTGGCTGGCGCCGCGGGAAATTTGCGAATGGCCATCCACGGCAGCAGTAGCGAAAGCACCAGCAACACAAATGCGAGCATCGTTGCCACCTTGCGCGCAGGCCAACGGCCCAACACCCAGCCAACCATGGCCGTCAGCAAAAAAGCCAGCAGCAAAAATGCGGTCGCATCGATGCCTGCAATCTTCGCAAAAACCCAGACCAGCCAGATGGTCGTTGCAAAAATTGGAACAGCCGTTGCCTGCTTGAGAACTTCCATCCATGCGCCGGGCTTGGGTAAAAGGCGCGTCCAAGCCGGTTGTAGCGTGAGCAAAACATACGGCGCGGCCAAGCCCAGCGCCAGTGCGGTGAAGACCGCGCCGGTGACGCCTGCGCTTTGCGCCAGTGCGTAGCCAATGGCTGCGCCCATCAGCGGCGCAGTGCATGGCGTAGCGACAACGGTGGCCAGCACCCCGGTGAAGAAGCTGCCCGCGTAGCCGGTCTTGCGCGCGAGCGATCCACCGGTGCTCGTCAGCGAAAGACCGATCTCAAACTGGCCCGCGAGACTGAGGCCCAAAAAGAAAAGTAGCAAGGCGATGGCGGAGACGAACTCCGGCGATTGAAACTGAAAGCCCCAGCCAATCTGCGCTCCGCCAGCACGCAGCAACAGCAGCAGTGCGACGATGATCCAAAAAGAAACAAGAATCCCCAGC
>JAJZCX010000099.1 GCA_021851625.1 Acidobacteriota bacterium
GGAGACGATTCTCGACGTGCTGGGCGCGGATGCGCTGCGATATTTCTTGCTGCGCGAGATTGTCTTTGGGCAGGATGGCGGCTTCAGCTTTGACGCGCTGGTACAGCGTTACAACGCGGACTTGGCCAACGGATATGGCAATTTGGTGAGCCGTACGCTGGCCATGATTGAGAAGTATTTTGGCGGCGTAGTGCCAGAGACGACAGCGGTGCGGGAGCGGTATTTGCAATTTCAGGCCACACACACCAGCGTGATCGACGGCGGCGGCTGGGGCGCGGCCTCTGCGGTCGAGGTGCTGGTGCAGTCGTTGGCCGCGGAGTGCAACGCGCAGATCGCCGAGTTTGCCACGCTGATGGAGTCGCTGGAATTTTCTCGCGCGTTGGCGCTGGCGCAGGCGATGGTGGCCAAGGTGGATGGATTTTTGACCGGCGTTGCGCCGTGGAAGCAGGCCAAGGATGACTCCGAAGAGGCGCAGGCTGCGCAGCAGGCGGTGCGGGCCGTGGCGTTGTACGCGGCGGCGGAGGCGGTGCGCATTGTGACGGCGCTGCTGCATCCTGTGCTGCCAGAGGCGACGGCCAAGGTGTGGGCGCAGTTGGGGCTGGGAGCAATCAGCAAGACGGATTGGAAACATTTGCAGTGGGGAGGGTTGCAGCCGGGCACGAAGCTCGGTGCGCTTGGCCCGGTTTTTCCCCGCGCGGAAAAGGATGCGATCGAACGTATGCAGCAAAAAGAAGAAGCAGGCGTAACAGCAGCAGCCGAGGCAGGCGTGGCAGCGGTTCCAGCGAGTGATACAGCGGCGGAGTCGAAGCCGGTTGTGGAAGCGAAGCCGACGATCACCATCGACGACTTTGCCAAGGTGGAGTTGCGTGTGGCGCAGATTCAAGTGGCCGAACGAGTGCAAGGCGCAGACCGCCTGCTGCGTTTGGAGGTGGACTTGGGCTATGAGCGGCGGCAGATTGTGGCTGGCATCGCCGAGGCCTACGCGCCAGAGAGTTTGATTGGGCGCAAGGTGGTGATCGTGGCCAATCTCGCGCCGCGCAAGCTGCGCGGGTTGGAGTCGAATGGCATGGTTGTGGCCGCGTCGCTCGGCGAAAAAGGCAAGCCGGTGCTGGCAGGATTTTTGGAAGAGATCGAAGTGGGCGCGCGGTTGAAGTAGCAGGATGGGTGCCAAACGATCGGCATGCTCTGGATGCTTCACTCCGCTGCGCTTCGTTCAGAAAGACTCGTTTCTCGCAACAACTTAGGGTGCAACGATAATGCTGATCGACTCTCACGCGCATCTAGACAGCGAACGATACGCGGAAGACCGCGTGGCGATGCTGGAGCGCGCGCGGGCCGCAGGCGTGGAGATGATCCTGGCCGTGGGCATTGGCGACGGGCCGGAGACGATGCACGCAGCGCTGGATTTGAGCCGCCAGCACGCAGGCGATGCGCGCCTGCCGCGCATTGTGGTCAGCGTGGGCGTTCATCCACAAGAGGCGGCGCAGGCCGATGCCGCTGCGCTCGACAAGTTGAACGATCTGGCCGCCGCGCCGGAGGTTGTGGCCATCGGCGAGATTGGTCTGGATTATTACCACGCGGACAATCCCACGCCCGCAGTGCAGCAGCGCGCCTTTGCGCAACAGATGGAGATTGCCGCAGCGCACAAGCTGCCGATTTTGATTCACTGCCGACCGGCGGATGGCGATGATCGTGCATGGGAAGACACGCTGACCATGTTGGAAACGCATTGGAGGCCGACGAGTTTGGGCGGCGTGCTGCATTGTTTTACGGGAACATGGGAGCAGGCGCAACGCGCGATGGAGATGGGATTTTTGATTTCCTTTGCGGGCAATGTGAGCTTTCCCAAGGCGCAGGCGCTACGCGATGTGGCCGCGCAGGTTCCGCTGGATCGGTTGTTGGTGGAGACCGACGCGCCGTTTCTGGCACCGATGCCCCATCGCGGCAAGCGCAATGAGTCAGCGTGGGTGCGGCTGGTGGCGGAGACCTTGGCGGCTGTGCGCGGCGTGAGCGTGGAGCAAATCGCGGCGGCAACGACGGAAAATTTTCGCAAGCGGATGCTGTAAACTGGCGCGGCTGACAATTCAGACAGGAGGCGGAGACGATGGCGGCAGAAAATACCTTTGACGTAGTGAGCAAGGTGGACTTGCAAGAGGTGAAGAACGCGCTGGATCAGGCGATGAAAGAGATACGGACGCGCTTCGATTTGAAGGATTCCCGCTCCGACGTGAAGCTGGAGGGAGAGACGGCGCTGCAATTGGCCTCCGCGAACGAGTACACATTGCAGACGGTGACGGAGATTTTGCAGCAGAAGCTGGCCAAGCGCGGGGTTTCTTTGAAGGCTTTCAAATATGGCAAGGTGGAACCAGCGGCCAACTCCAGCGTGCGGCAGAAGGTGGACTTGCAGCAGGGCATTACCACCGAGCAGGCCAAGGAAATTTCGCGCACGATTAAGGATTCGAAGATCAAAGTACAGGCTACGATTCAAGGAGACACGGTGCGCGTGAGCAGCAAGGATCGTGACGCGCTGCAAGAGGTGATTGCGCTGCTGAAGAAGAAGGATTTTGGCATCGATCTGCAATTCACAAATTACCGCTCGAACTAATCGGCGCAATCCGGTACGGTATAGATAAGGGCAGCAGGGAAGCGCGGAGCCAAGAGTGAGCACAATCGCCATAGCCACGGCCAAAGAAGTTTTTGATCTGATGATCCGCGAGGACCTGCTCGCCATTGAGCAGGAGTTTGCGCGTGCCTGCGGCGCAGAGGTGGAGCCGATCCGGCAGATGGCTGCGTACCTGCGCGAGGGCGGGGGCAAGCGCATTCGACCATCGCTGCTGCTGTTGGCTGCGCACGCACTGGATTACAAAGGTAGCAGCGCGGTGCACCTGGGCGCGGTGGTGGAGATGATCCACACGGCCACGCTGGTGCATGACGACATTATTGATGAGGCCGACACACGACGCGGACGGCCCAGCGCCAACAAAACCTGGGGCAATGCGCGCTGTGTGCTCACCGGCGACTGGCTCTACATGCAGGCATTTCGCATGGCGCTGGAAGAGCGCAACTTTCGCATTTTAGATTTACTGATTCGCCTGACGCAGCAGATGGTGGAAGGCGAGCTGGTGCAGATGGAACTGTTGGGCCGCGCCATTGGCGAGCAGGAATACTACGACCTCATCTATCGCAAGACGGCCTGCCTGTTTCAGATTTCGATGCAGTTGGGTTGCGTGCTCGCCGGCGCCACGCCGGAGATGGAAGCGCAACTGGGCGAGTATGGACGCAATCTGGGCTTGGCGTTTCAGATTGTGGACGACGTGCTGGACCTGACCGCGGAGGAAGAGGTGCTGGGCAAGCCAGCCGCCAGCGATCTGCGTGAGGGCAAGGCTACGCTGGCCGTGGTGCACGCCTTGCAGCACGGATCGCAGGAGGAACGCGCGGCGATTCAAATGGTGCTCGACGACCGGTCCTTTGCTCGCGTGGGCCATGCGCGGGTTTTGGAGATTTTGCGCCACAATGGCTCGTTGGACTACGCCATGCGCACCGCCTACACCTATGCGGAAACGGCGCGAACATTCCTGGCTGCGCTGCCACAATCGGACTACAAACGCGCGCTGCTCTGGGCACCGGATTTTGTAGTGGCGCGGGAAAAGTAACGCCGATAGGATGAACAAACGAACGAGGCGATGCGTGTGCACCGCAGATTCCTCGACTCGCTTGTGCTCGCTCGGAATGACAAGATGTATTGGATCGGTACATTCCAGACAGGCATGGCTGTTCAAGCGCGAGCCTATCCATGACGCGTGGCGCGCAGCGTTCCAAAAATTCAGCGCAAGAGTGGTGGCCAGAGACGGGATCGAACCGCCGACGCCGGCCTTTTCAGGGCCGCGCTCTACCACTGAGCTATCTGGCCTAGGAGTGAACTCCGAGGAAGGTACAACGGCAGCCGCCCGTGCAGAAGACTGGCTGAACCGGCTGCTCCTTACGCAGTATATCAATGCAATTCCAACCTGCCAAATTTTTGCTCTCGCGCTTGCAGCCGAGTTGGATTTGGCCTACGCTGCAAGCACCGAGGATCGAATGAGCGAGAAGAAAGCAGAAGCCGAAACGATACAGAAGTCTGAGGCGGATTGGCGCGCGCAGTTGACGCCCGAGCAGTTCCACGTCACACGGCAGAAGGGAACAGAGCCGCCGTTCTCTGGCGCGCTGTACCGCAACCACGCGGATGGAAATTATCGTTGCGTCTGCTGTGATGCGGAATTGTTTCAGTCGGAGACGAAGTTTGAATCCGGCTCCGGCTGGCCCAGCTTCTGGCTGCCGGTAAAGCCCGATGCGGTCAGGACGCACGAGGACACAAGCCACGGAATGCGTCGCGTCGAGGTGACCTGCGCTCGCTGCGATGCGCACCTGGGCCATGTGTTTGAGGATGGCCCGCAGCCGACGGGACTGCGCTATTGCATCAACAGCGCGGCGTTGCAGTTTCGGCAACGCAAGTAGTAGATGATCGAAACCCTGTCTAACGGGATTTTTTCTTTGGGGTTTTCTGGGGATGTGCAGATTCCCTGGGCTTCGCCGGTTTCTTGGGTGCGGCGTTCAGCTCCGCAGTGCCCTTGAGTACTGCCTTCAATAATCCGGGGAAGGCGCGTTCAACCTCTTTCCAGCGAAGAGAGATGAGCAGGGTTGTACCCAGTTTTTCGGTTGAAGTGAGACCCGCCTTGCGAAGCTGGGCATAGTGGTAACTGAGCCGGGTTTTGGAACCGAGATCCCCGAAGGAGGTGCAGAGCCGAGGTTCCAGAAAAAGCCGATAGACAATTTGCCGCCGAATGTCATCGCTCAGCGCATCCAGAATGGCTGCCAGCGAAAGCTCTGGAACAATCTCGCTCTGAGTTTTACAGGCCATGACTGTATCGTATCTGAACCCGTTTGCAGCATTTCAATGCAGCAGGATTGAGAAATGCTATGCTATCTATTGTTCAAAATAATTTGAATCTTACTCGATGTGGAAATCATCCAACCGGGATAGAGGCTTACTCAATGATGAAATTTTCTTCGCACAGGCGAGTTCTACTGTTTACCGCAGCCATGATGGCATTCGTTCTCAACCTTCCATTCGGCCAACCCACAGCGCTTGCTCAACCGGCAGCATCAACCCAACCCGTCGAATTACAAGCTGGGTATTACAGGCTTCAGATCGGCAACGTGCAAGTGGTCGCACTCTCCGATGGCACCGTCCAACTTTCCGCCTACGATGTTCTTACAAACACGACGCATGCAAAAATCGCTGCGTATCTGGCTGCTGCTGATGTGACCAATCCGATCAATCTATCGGTCAACGCCTATCTGGTGCATCTCGGCGACCGTGTGATCTTGATCGATACCGGAGCTGGCGTTCTTTTTGGGCCAACGCTTGGCAAGCTCCAAACGAGTCTTGCCGGAGCGGGATACCGGCCCGATCAAATCACCGACATCTTGGTGACGCACCTGCATCCTGACCACATCGGCGGACTGATGGATGGCAAAAACCGCGTCTTCCAGAATGCAACTGTGCATTTGGACAAGCGTGAACTGGCGTATTGGCTCAGCAAGACCGATCAGGCGAAGGCACCGGATTCCCAGAAGGGATACTTCCAACAGGCTGCATTGATGATGCAGCCGTACATGGATGCAGGAAAGGTGTCTACCTTTGATGGCGCAACGGAACTCTTTCCTGGATTGCGGACCATCCCCGCGCCGGGTCATACACCGGGGCATACGTTCTACTCACTCGAAAGCCAGGGCCAGAAACTTGTGTTCTGGGGAGATGCTGTCCATGAGCAGGAAGTGCAGTTTGCCGATCCTTCAGTGACGGTAGGCTTTGACACGGATTCTGCACAGGCGATGGCAATTCGCAAGGCAGCATTTGCGGATGCAGCCAAGAATCACTACCTTGTCGCATTGGCTCACATGTACTTCCCCGGCGTTGGCCATGTTGTGGTGGATGGCGACCACTATCGCTGGCTGCCTGTGCCGTATCTGAACAATGCACCCGCGGCAAAGAAATAAAACCTGCTAGCAGTGCATCATCGGCTGGAAGATTTTT
>JAJZCX010000100.1 GCA_021851625.1 Acidobacteriota bacterium
CTGCTGCTTCCTTTCCACCCCTGCTTACTTTCCATGTAAAAATTCTGCAAATATCCGCCCTCGCCCTGCATTTGCGGCACAATAGAGAGAGGGCCTTTGCCCGCAACATCGCTTTGGATTGGGGTTGCATCCATCTTGCAAAATACCGTTCCTCCGCCTCCGGCTTCTCTTTCGGCACAAGACTTCCTCCACAACGTGCGCGCGCTGCGGCCCGCCTTGGCTGTCTTTGATTGCGATGGCACGCTCTGGTCCGGCGATGCCGGCTCCGGCTTCATGTTCTGGTCCATGGAGTCCGGCCTGCTCTCGCGCGAGGCCAGCGATTGGATGGACGCGCGCTATCGCGCCTATCAGCGCGGCGAAGTCTCGGAGTTGGACATCTGCGGCGAGATGGTGCAAATCTATCGCGGCCTGCGCGAAGAAGAGTTGCGCGAAGCGGCGCTCACCTTCTACGGTCACTTCATCGCGCCGCGCATCTTCCCCACCATGCAGCAACTCTGCGCAGAACTCAAAGCTGCGGGCACCACACTTTGGGCCGTCAGCTCCACCAGCAACTGGGTCATTGAAGCCGCCGTCATCCAGCACTTCGGCATCCCCGCTGGCAACATTTTGACCGCCTGTGTCGCCGTACACGATGGCATCATCACCGATAAGCTGCTCGACGTGCCCACCGACGAAGGCAAAGCCGTGGCCCTCAAGCGCAACAACATCCCACATCCCGACGCCGTCTTCGGCAACTCCATCCACGACGCCGCCATGTTGGAGACAGCACAGCACCCCTTCGCCATCAACCCATCGGCTGCCCTGCGCACACTGGCCGCGTCCAAAGGCTGGGCCATCTTTCAGCCAGAAGCTCCCGCGCACGCTGGATGAGCACCGCCCCGCCGCTGCTGCGCATCGCATCCCTGCAACCCAGCATCACGCTCACGTTGGAGCGGCTGGGCGCGCTCGATTCGCTCGTTGCCTGCACGCGCTATTGCCTTGCCGCGCTGCCGCAGCTTTCCGACAAGCAACTACCCATCATCGCGGACTCTTGGTCTGCATCGGCAGAAGAGATTCTTGCCACGCAGCCCAACTTAGTGCTGGCCTCGGTTCCTTATCGCATGGAATCGCTGGCCGCAATTTTGAAGTCCGGCTGCCCCGTGCTCACGCTCGCTCCCCACACACTGGCCTACATCTTCCACGACATCCGCCTGCTCGCCTCACTGCTCAACACTCCCGACCGCGGCGAGCAACTCGTCGCCTCCATGCAGCAGGCGATCGAGGCCGTGCGCCAGCGCGCCGCACAATCCGCAAATCCGCCTCGCGTTTATTGTGAAGAATGGGGCAAGCCACTCATCGCATCGCAACCCTGGGTGCAGGAGTTGATCGCAGCCGCAGGCGGCATCTTCCTCGGCACGGCTGGCCAGCAAACCACTGCGGCGGCCATCGCCACCGCCGATCCCGACGTGCTGCTCTTCGCTTGGTGCGGCGCGGGCGACCGCGTACCGCTCGATCGTGTCATTGCACAGCGCAACTGGCAACATCTACGCGCCGTGCAAACCCGCCGCGTCTTCTGCATCCCAGACGAGTACCTCAACACACCCGCGCACACGCTGCTAGAAGGCTTGGACTGCATCGCCACTGCACTGCACCCAGATCGATTCCCATCTCACCCACGCCTGCGCCAGCTTGCATAACTCATGAAAAATTCAATCTAGTTTTTGTTAGAAACAGTACCGACTCAATCCCATCCAAGTTCGAGCATTTTCCTATCCAGCGTTTACAACCGTTTGCATCTCGAACATCCACAATTTTTTAGTGCCCCATTCAAGCCTGCTTTTGGCTTGAGTGGGGCAAAGACTTGCACTTCCAAATTTTATTTGCGATCACAAAAATCTATGTTATTCTTCCGCTGCTCCAAAAACACGCTTTTCATCTCGATTGAACGCTGAGGAAAGATGGAAAACATGCGACAAATTACCCCCCCCCCACGCACGCACACATCGCTTGACTGTCAGGTCAGCCTGTGTAGTTGCATTCCTGCTGAGCATGGTCTTTTCTAGCACCATGTACGCGCAAAGACCCGCTGGAACGCACCATCCAGCAGGCATACCTGACAACTATGTGATCACACCGTTTGGCTACTTCCATCCGTCTTGTGTCATCGGACTCGCCAAGGGTGATACGCAAATCGACAACGGGCATACCATCCAACACAAAGATGGTAGTTTTACGGGCATTCCTGCCTGCGGCTATCCGCGCTACTCGCCCAAGGGAGAGAAGATTGCACCAGACGGCACCCAGCAAAATATACCCCAAAATACACCGTCTATCGGCCATGCATGGATCGAAGATTACAGTGTCACCACAAACACCTCGTTCGGTATACTAGCTGCAACTTGGACTGTCCCGCAAACTCCGCTTTCCAACGATGACCAGATTCTGTATCTCTTTCCAGGACTGTGTGTGTATGGCTGTAGCTCAGCAGATCCACAGGAGACCATTCTTCAGCCTGTGCTGGGATGGAATGATCCTTACGCTAGGTTAGGCCCAGTTTGGAGTATTGCCAGTTGGAACTGCTGCTACGACGGTAACAATGTGTACAGCCAAGCAGTACCTGTTAACCCGGGTGACACCATCTTGGGAACTATCCAATCGACCTGTGGAGCGGGCACACTCTCCTGCTCTACTTGGAACATCAAGACCTACGATGAAACTACTGGTGGAAGCACCTCGTTAGATAGTACACCCAGTTATGGTCAAACTTTTAATTGGGCTTTCGCTGGTGTGCTTGAGGTCTATAATATCGCCCAGTGCAGCGATTACCCTCCAAATGGTCAAATCAGTTTCTCCGGTGTATATCTAACTGATAACGGCTTCAATCAAATCTCAAATCCAGGCTGGACACTCGACCCATACTACCCTGGCATGACTCCTCAATGCGGCTATGGGGGACAAACGGAAGCTACGCAGATTGCGCTCGACTACAGCCCGAATCCTCAGGCTTTAGCCCCGGCTTACACATCAAGTACAACCAGTGGCCCATCCGGCTGTGGTAACTCTGCATTTGGTTATAACAATCCATGCTATGAAACCTACACGGCTAGCGTCTCCGTGGCGCAGGGCGAAAACCTCTACATCAATGGAACGTTTGTGGGTGGAACGACCTACAATTATTCAAACACAGAGAATTGGGGTACGGGACAGTGCGCTCAGTTTGGAGATCAAGGCGAATTCTGCTGGGGATATGCAAATCCAGGCCCGCTTAACGCATATGCAACTGAGTCTGGATATTCGGAAAGCAGCATTGTCAACATTTATTGATCGCAAAGACTGAGTTAGCGATAAAAGTTCTCAGGGAGGCTACGTGAGAAAGAAATGGATATATCTTGCCTGTCTGCTGGCTGGCGCGGTGGTATGGAACGCCACCCCAGCCTACGCTCAGACCGACCTTGCGACCAGCATTGATGGATTCTTCAGTGGAAAGACCGAGTCAGGGACTCCACTGACTGGTAAAGATGTGCAGAGTCCTTCCGATTCCGCCGGAGGACTGCTGGAGGTGCGACATATCCACAATGCTCTGGTTGGCTTCGAGGCAGCCTACTCATATCACCGTGCGAACCAAACGTATACCTATACCATCCCCGCCAACGCCCCTACAACACCTTGTACCTCATCCGGCTGTAACACCTTGCCAGTAACGACAGTGGTCTCGGCCAATGCGCACACGATCGTCGGCGACTGGGTGCTCTCGCGAAAAAAGCGCAGTCTGCGGTATTTTGCCTTAGCGGGTGGAGGAGTCTTGTTCGTTGTGCCCAGCGGTGGCCAAATGTACACCGGCACCGCGACGGAATTCGTATTTGAATGCGGCATTGGACTGGATTGGGAACTAGCTTCGCATTTCGGGCTGCGGCTGCAAGATCGAGCCAACATATATTCGGCACCGAACCTCAACACATTTTCTACGGCAACGGGAGACCTCACCTACACGCAGGAACCCGCGCTCGGTATCTACTACCGCTTCTAAGCGGGCGCGCGGCGCATTGTGCAAACTGGAACACTCCACCCTCGCGCAAAATCGAGGAAGGCTCTATTCTGGATGCAGCATGAATCCGCGCGTTGTATCGATTCCACAAAAAAATCCAATCCAGCGCACCGTTCGCGCTGTGGTCGCCGCACTCATCTTGCGCGAGCAGCAGGTGCTCATTTGCCAGCGCAGGCCGGGGCAACCCATGGAGATGCAGTGGGAATTTCCCGGTGGCAAGATCGAGCCGGGAGAAACGCCGGAGCAGGCCATACACCGCGAATTGCAAGAGGAACTGGGCATTGAGGCCACCATCGGCCCCTGCGTGGCCACCGTGCGCCACAACTACCGCAACGGCGGTGCCGTGCACTTGCAATTCTTCACGGTACACGAGTACCAAGGCACGCTGGAAAATAAAATCTTCAACGACGTTCGCTGGTCCAGCCTGCAAGACCTGCCCAGGTATGATTTTTTAGCTGCGGATAAAAAATTTGTTGTCGATCTGGCACAGGGGAAAATCCTGTAAGCCTTCCCACGACTACGACCCGCTGCCCATCAGTTGCATTGCGACCATGGCCACCGTGAGTCCGATCACGATAATCGCCGTAGCCCAAGCCAAGCCGTTGAACCATGGGCCGTTGATGTGCTTGCCCATCAATTCTTTTTTGTTAATCAGCCGCAGCATGAAGATCAAGATCACCGGCAGCAAAACTCCGTTGAGCACCTGCGAAAGAATAATAAATTTCACCAGCGGAAAATGCGGCCACAGCACGATACCCGCTCCGGTGACAATCAGCAAGGTATAGAACCAGTAAAAAAACGGAGCTTCTTTGAAGCTCTTATCCAGCCCTGACTCAAGGCCCAACCCTTCGCAAACGGTATAGGCCGTGGAGAGCGGAAGAATAGAAGCGGCAAAGAGCGATGCGTTGAACAGTCCAGCAGCAAACAGGATGAAAGCGTATTGGCCGGCCAGAGGCTTCATCGCTTCGGCTGCGTCAGAGGGCACCTGAATCGATCCCAGCCCATGCACAAAGAGCGTGGCCGCGCAGGCCACCACGATGAACCACGCAACAATGTCCGTAAAGAAGGAGCCGACGATCACGTCCAAGCGCGAGGCTCCATACTGGCGCACGGTGATTCCCTTTTCCACAATCGAGGATTGCAGATAAAACTGCATCCACGGCGCGATAGTGGTGCCGATGACGCCAATCGTCATGTACACATACGCGGAGCTACGCCAAACTGAGCGCGGCGGCATCTGCACCGTGGCCAGCCAAGCCGTGTGCCAGCTTGGCCCAGAGAGCACGCCCGCAATAATGTACGCAATATAAAAAACTGACGCGACCAGAAAAATCTTTTCAACGCCCTTGTAATCGCCTTTAACGACCAGCAGCCAGACCAACAGCGCACACACGGGCACGGAGATGTACTTGCTGATGTGAAACAACTCCATGCTGCCCGCGATGCCAGAGAACTCCGTCATCACATTGCCGAAGTTCACAATCACCAGCAAAATCATGGTGAAAAATGTGATGCGCAGCCCAAACTCCTCGCGGATCAGATCGCTCAAACCCTTGCCGGTCACCGCGCCCATGCGCGCGCACATCTCCTGCACCACGATGAGCGCCAGCGTGATGGGAATCATTGTCCAGAGCAGGGTGTAGCCGAACTGCGCTCCGGCTTGCGAATAGGTGAGGATGCCGCCCGCGTCGTTATCGACGTTGGCGGTGATGAAGCCCGGCCCAAGCACAGCCAGGAACAGCAATACACGGGTTCTCCAGCGCCGCATCTCTTGGCCTCACCTACCGTGCAATTTCAAACGATCGCTTGATTATGTTGTTCAGCGAGTGCCGGACAACCGATGGAAACGTTCCGCGCGAAGACTCCAGCCGGGGTCGCCTGCGGAGCGGGCGTTGGCCAGAATATGCGCCGGGGTACGAGATGAAAATATCACAATTCC
>JAJZCX010000101.1 GCA_021851625.1 Acidobacteriota bacterium
AGCATCGCCCACCGCGTAGGGAGTGGATCTCGACCAATTGCCCATGAAGCTGGCCGGCGGACCCGTGGCTCCGGTTGCACCCGTCGAACCCGTGGCCCCCTGCGGCCCGGTCGGCCCCGTTGCCCCGGTCAGCCCCGTGGCTCCGGTCGCTCCGGTCAGCCCCGTCGCTCCCTGCGGCCCGGTTGCGCCGGTTGCGCCGACCTGCGCCAGCACAGCCCAATCCGTAGGATTGCTCGATGGCGTGTGGCCCACATTGCTTGCCACTAACGAAATGTAGCTGGATCCATCGGTGTAGGAAACCGCATCGCCCACGGCGTAGGTGGTGCCTGCGCTATAGGCTCCCTTGAAGCTGACCGGCGGACCTTGCGGGCCGGTTGCTCCCGTGTTACCGGTCAAGCCCTGCGGCCCGGTCGGCCCAATTGGCCCCATCGGCCCAATCGCTCCCTGCGGACCCGTTGCGCCGGTCAGCCCCGTCGCTCCGGTCAAGCCAATCGGCCCTTGCAGACCCTGCGGCCCAGCCAGCGTAATGTCCAACTCCGCCGCATGGCCGGTCGAGTCATTCTCCTTCGAATCGAGCACAATCGAAGCGCCCGATGCGGCGCTCAACGCCACACCAAAGTTCGTCGTCGGCGTGGCCACCCATCCCTGCACCAGTGTGGTCATGTCGAGGGTGTAGTACGCGTAGCTCTGCGTCACGTTGATATTGCCCGATGCTGCACCCAGCGTGGGTGCGCTCGCACTGGTTGCAGCCATCTCCGTCCACGCGCTTGTCACGGGAGTCATGTCCACCGTGCCCGATGCATACACGCGATTCACGTATACCGTCAGCGTGGCGCTGGCGATCTGAGATGCCGTGGTGCCCGCAGGCAGCGAGGACAGATCAAATTGCAGCAGGGCCGTGTTGCCATTGCCCACATAGAGATTGGAGAGCGCGCCAAAGTTTACCGAGGGCCGCGTGGTGCTGATAAAGGTATCGCCGGTCAGCGTGGCTGTGGTGGCGCGGGCCAGTCCGCTTGCCGCCAACAGCAAAGCCGCCAAAACCATCAGCCCCAGCGCGCGGGCAAACCACGAGGTACGTACGGATGCGTTCATCGTTCATCTCCAACCAAATTTTTCCGAGCCACCGTCGGCCGCCCGGCAAAGCATCGCTGCTCCAAAATGTGCGCGGAGTCACAAATCGGGAGCCGTCCATGGACAACATCACCGCGCAAGTCCTTCCCTCCACCAACAACATTTCGGTCGTCCATGCTGCAGTAGCGAAGAACCAGTGGTAAGGGAATTGTTACCCCATAATACCCGCGTAGCCGCTAAACGACAAAGGAAAAACCACCCCAGTATCCATACCCTCACGGCAAATTTGCACAGCAGCCGGACTCAACACTGCCTGGAATTTGGCCCTGCGTGGAACGTTGGACGGTTCTGGGAATTTTCGTCGGCGACTTCGCGCTTTCTTCTCTTTTCCTCGTAGCGAAGCATTCCGTCCACCCTAAAATGAGCAGTATGGCGACGCGATATCCTTTTCTGAAAATTGCGTCGAAATCGTGGGTGCTATCGTCCCTGCTGGGAGTTTTCCTCGCCGCACCCTTGTGGGCGCAAAAGCCCGATGCCGCCGCGCGCGCCTACGCCTTGGCCGATGCGGGCTACAAGCTCTACGACGCGGGTCAATACGCCGCAGCCGCGAAAGACTTCGAACAGGTTTTGCAGTTGGAGCCGCAAAATTACGCCATCGCCGCGCAGCTTGGCTACGCCTATCTGCATCTGAACGAGCCGGACAAGGCCAAGGCAGAGTTCCAACTAGCCACGCACAGCAGCGATGCCAAACTGCGCGCTTCCGTGCAATCGCAATTGCAAGACATGGAGCCCGCGCAACCCGGCGCAGAGGCCAGCGCGCCTGCTTCCAGCGCGGATTTGGCCGATGCCGGCTACAAGCTCTACGACGCAGGCCAGTACGCCGCAGCCGCCAAGGACTTCGAGCAGGTGCTCCAACACGATCCGAAAAATTATGATGCCGCCGCGCAGTTGGGCTACGCCGATCTCAACCTGCACCAGCCCAAACAGGCCGAGGCCGCCTTTCGCATTGCCCTGCAAAGTCCAGACCCTAAATTGCGCGCGCAGATGCTGGCTGAGATCAAACTGCTGCATCCGGCGTCCATCTACTTCGACGTTTACGGCGACTTGATCTATCTGAATCGTTTCGATGACTTCGTTGGCGACCTGCAAACGCGGCTGGCGAAAACCTTGGGCAGCAGTCCCTTCAGCGTCTATTGGGGCAATGATCTGAGCCGCGACACCAACTCACAGAACGGCATCTATCCGGTCATCTTTGCCGACAACGTGTACATGAGCGGCGTGGGCCTGCTCTTGCAGCCGGGCAAGGCGCATTACTCCCTGTACGCGGAGGCCAACGTCGCGGTGAATCTGCTCAAGTATCCGCTGAACGAATACAACGAGCGCTCCGATCTGCGCGTAGTGGCTAGCTACGACAATCGCTGGGAGAAGCGCTGGTATGGCCCGCTGGGCGCACTGACGTTCTTGCGTCCGCGCTCGCCACGGCTTTATACCTTTGTGGACGGCAGTGCGGGATACTACACGCGCTACTTTGGCGACGCCATCGCTTACGGACAAATGCAGGAAGGCGTCTATCTCGGCAATGCAGGCGATCTGCAATTTCTTGGCTACGCGCGCTACAACCTGGCTGCCGACTCCATCCACGAGTTCTACAACAATCTGGGCGAGTTCGGCCCTGGCTTCGCCATCCGCTCACGCAAAGAGCACGTGGACGTGACGTTGGAAACCGAATACATACACGGCGTTTACTTTGGCGTGGCCGCCGCAGGCCAACCCAACCCGTACAGCCCCACGTACAACGACCTCCGCGTGACCTTGGTCTTTGGCCACCGGTTTTAGAAGGCGCGTATGGCTCTGCTGTTTTATCTTTTGCGCAAGCTCTTCGCGGTCACAGCGGTCGCCTTCATCCTGAGCGGGCTGGATGATCTCTTCCTCGACCTGTATTACTACGTCAAATTCTCCTTTCGCCTGATGCGCCGTTGGCCCAAGATGACACGCTCTGACTTGGAGTTGGTACCGGAGCAACACATCGCCATGATCGTTCCCGCTTGGCAGGAACACGCCGTGATCGGCCAGATGCTCACGCGCACCCTGCGCACATCGCAGTACAAAAATTTTGCGATCTTCGTCGGAACCTATCCCAACGATCCGCCCACGCAGGCCGCCGTCGATGCCATCGCGCAGAAGGACGCGCGTGTACACAAAGTGGTGCTCGACCACGATGGACCCACCACAAAATCCGACTGTCTCAATGGAATCATGGCGGCCATCGCAGCCTTCGAAGCCGCAGGCGGGCCACGCTCGGAGGTGATTCTGCTGCAAGACTCCGAGGATGTCGTCGATCCGCTGGCCTTGAAATTTATGAACTATCTGGTGCCGCGCTTTTATCTGGTGCAACTGCCGGTGGTGCCGCTGCCCGTGCCGTGGTATCAGTTCACGGCGGGCACGTATCTCGATGAGTTTGCCGAATACCACACCAAAGACATCTGGGTGCGCGAGCGGCTCACCAAAATGGTGCCCTCGGCGGGCGTGGGCACAGGCTTCAGCCGCGAGGCGCTGGATCGGCAGGCACTCTACGGTCCGGTCTTCAACATACTCAGTCTCACGGAGGACTACGAGATCAGCTTTCGCCTGGGCCTGCCCGGCAAACGCTCCATTCTGCTGCGCTACATGCGTCCAGAGCAACGCGGGCAAAGCCGCTCCAGCCGCCTCATCGCCACACGCGAATACTTCCCTTCAAGTTTTCGCGCTGCCGTGCGGCAAAAAGCCCGCTGGACGATCGGCATTGTCTTTCAAGGCTGGCGACACATTGGCTGGCGCAGCGGTGCGGGCATGCGCTACATGCTCTGGCGCGATCGCAAGGCCATGCTCACCTACATCTTTAACCTGCTCGGCTATCTCATGTTCGCCGTGGTTGTAGCTCTGTATCTGCTCAGCCTGCACCATCCGCAAGTGCGCGGCGACCTACAAATGCTCTTGCCGCCGGGCGGCAAGCTGCGCATCGCACTGGCCATCAACATATTTTTCATCTTCTGGCGTGTGGTGCAGCGAGCCATCGCCGTCTGCCGTGTCGGCGGCTGCGAGCAGATTTTTCTCTCCATTTTGCGTACACCGTGGGCACACGTCATCAACTTCTTCGCGCTGCTGCGTGCTTTTCGTTTGGTGGCGCAATCGCTACTCACCGGCAACAACATTCGCTGGGACAAAACCCAGCACTTCTATCCAGAAAGCACCGAGGACCCCACGCATTGATCATGGATGCACCTTTCATCCATCGCGCACATCGCAGCGGACGTATGATGAAAGCTGCGCCTATGTCCAACGAACCCACCGCCGCCATGCTGCCGCTCGTCGAACAGGCGCGCGCGCGCATCCGCAACCACATCAGTCTGACGCCCTGCCAATACTCGGCAGAACTGACCGCGATGACTGGCCAGCAGGTATTTTTGAAGCTCGACAACCTGCAACGCACGGGAGCCTTCAAGGAGCGCGGCGCGCTGAATAAAATTCTTCAGCTCAGCAAAGAGGAGCGCCAGCGCGGCATCGTGGCCGCCAGCGCAGGCAACCACGCGCAGGCCGTGGCCTATCACGCCGCCAGCCGCGGCATTCATGCCCAGATCGTGATGCCGTTGATGACGCCGCTGGTCAAGGTCTCCTCCACGCGCAACTTCGGTGCCGACGTGGTGCTGCACGGCACCAACTATGACGAGGCTTACGCCGAGGCCATCGCGCGCAGTCAATCCCAGCACATGACCTTTCTGCATCCCTTCGACGATCCGCACGTCATCCACGGCCAGGGCACCATCGGCCTAGAACTGCTGGAACAAATCTCTGAACTCGAAGCCGTGGTGGTTCCCATCGGCGGCGGCGGACTCATCAGCGGCGTGGCTGGAGCACTCAAGGAGAGCAACCCAAAAATCCGCATCATCGGCGTACAAACCGAGCGGCTGCCCTCGATGCTCGCCGCGTGCAAGGCCGGTGCGCCCGTAACGCTGCCCGCCGAGGCCACCATCGCCGACGGCATCGCCGTGCGCCGCGCCGGAGACGTAACCCTGCCGCTGGTGCAGCGCTACGTAGATGAGATGGTCACCGTGGACGAGGAGGAAATCGCCAGCGCGATTCTGGTTTTGCTGGAGCGGGAAAAGACGCTGGCCGAAGGCGCAGGCGCTGTGGCGCTGGCCGCGCTGCTGCACAAGAAGACCTCGCTCACCACACAACGCACGGCCGTGCTGGTCTGCGGCGGCAACATTGATGTCAGTCTGCTGGCGCGCATCATTGAGCGTGGATTGGTGAAGGATGGTCGCCGCGTGCGCATTCGCGTGCATCTCTCCGACCGACCCGGCGCACTGCTGGCGCTGACAAAAATCTTGGCCGATCAACAGGCCAACATTGTGGAGACGCTGCACAACCGCGCCCACTACGGCGTCAACCTAGGCGATACCGTCATTGACATCACGCTCGAAGCGCGCGGCCCGGCGCACATCCAATCCATCTCCGCTGCGCTGCTCGAAGCAAACTACAAATTCGAGCGCATTCCGTGATGCTTTCCGCCGCATCCTCCACGTCATCTTCTTCTGGGCGGCTATAAGCACTCCAAATGATTTGTCCCTGCGAGCGGAATCTTCTTGCAGCAGGCTTCGATCGGAATGCCAGTCTTCCCCAAAAAACGCAGCGTCATTCTGAGGAGCGCAGCGACGAAGAATCCAAGGAATTATGGCTGCGTCGATGCAGCCGTGCCCATCTGCATTCTTCGCTTCGCACAGGTCGGGAAGCATAACGCAAATAACAAGGGTCTTAGGAAGCAAAGCTCTTAGACAAAAGAGCTAAGCTTTTGAAGTGGCATGACTAAACGCATATTTTCATTGTTCAAAAATTGGAGAAGCAAAATT
>JAJZCX010000102.1 GCA_021851625.1 Acidobacteriota bacterium
GCAACAGCACCGGCAACTGCTCCTCCGGCACGGGCACGATGCCATCTTTTTCGCAGTACAGCATTGGAATCGGCGTGCCCCAATAGCGCTGGCGGCTGACGCCCCAATCCTTCAAGCGAAAGGTGATCTTCGCCTGGCCAAATCCGTTCTTCTGCGCGTGCGCAGCCATTGCATGCTGCGCCTCCTCGCAACCCATGCCGCTAAATTCGCCCGAGTTAATCAGCAAGCTGTCCTCGGCCATGTAGGGCAACAGTGGCTCCTCATCGCCAGCCTGCGCGCTCGCATCCGCACTGGCATCCGTGCGTCGCGGCAACACCACCACCTGCACATCCAGCTTGTACTTCTGCGCAAATTCATAATCGCGCTCGTCATGCGCAGGCACTGACATAATCGCGCCCGTGCCATAATCCATCAGCACATAATTGGCTACCCACACCGGCACGCTCGCACCATTGAATGGATTCTTCGCATAGAAACCGGTGAAGACGCCCTGCTTTTCCAGCGTGCCAAAGGCATCCTTTTCGCGCGCGGACTTCTGCTCCTCCACCATCGCTTGCACGGCACGCGCCAATGCAGGATCCTCCGCGGCCAACTGCGCCGTCATCGGATGCTCCGGCGCCAGTTGCAGTGAGGTCGCTCCATAAATGGTGTCAATGCGCGTGGTGAACACGGTGACCGTCCCCGGCGACTGCTCCCACGCACGCGCCGTCAAATGCAGTTCGACTGGAGCATCGGCATCGTCTATCTTTTCCTTCGGCAACACCGCAAAATCCACCAGCGCGCCTTCGCTGCGACCGATCCAGTTGCGCTGCATGGTGCGCACCTTCTCTGGCCAGCCTTCGAGCTGTTCCAGATCGCGCTGCAACGCATCGGCATATTCCGTCGTACGCAAAAACCATTGCTCCAGATTGCGCTGCTCGACGAGCGTCTCCTCATGTCGCCAGCAGCAGCCATCCACCACCTGCTCGTTGGCCAATACCGTCGCGCACTCTGGGCACCAGTTCACCTTGCTCTGCTTGCGATAGGCCAAGCCGCGCTTGTACATCTGCAAAAAAAACCACTGGTTCCAGCGGTAGTACTCTGGCAGGCAGGTGGTCACCTCGCGCCGCCAGTCATAGCTGAAACCGACGCGCTGCATCTGCACGCGCATCGCGTCGATATTGGCCAGCGTCCACTCGCGCGGAGGCGTGTTGTTCTTCAGCGCAGCGTTCTCCGCAGGCAGACCAAAGGCATCCCAGCCCATCGGATGCAGCACGTTGTACCCGCGCATCCACATGTGCCGCGCCAGCGCATCGCCAATGGAGTAATTGCGCACATGGCCCATGTGCAGCTTGCCCGACGGATACGGCAACATCTCCAACACGTAATACTTGGGCTTGCCACAGGCGGGCGGCTCGGCTGCGTACAACTCCGGCTGCGCAGCCCAGGCGGCCTGCCAACGCGGCTCAATCTCCGCAGGGTTGTAGCGCAACTCCTGCTGTGCAGGCGGCTCGGAGGCAGACGACTTCGACGAACTGGAGGGGCTGCTGATCAACGCGGTCATACTGTCTTGATTGTAATGGCGTCCACGCTTACACCGCAGTCTCTACCGCGCGAGAGTGGTCCCACCACGACAAACACACTGTCCTTCCGGGTGAAGACAACGCACTACACACTCTATCCTTCCGAACGAATACTCCGCACAACACATACTTTGTCATTCCGAGCGGAGCGCAGCGTAGTCGAGGAATCTGCGGTTGGTTGTATGGAAGAAGAAACCGCAGATCCCTCCGCTGCGTCCGCCTATGCGGACTTCGGTCGGGATGACAAGGTGAAGTGGCTGCGCGCGTATCGACCACGCATCCACCACACACGTTTTCATTCCAGTCGAGGGGTACTCCTCAAAACCAAGAGAGTTATTCTGAACGAAGTCCGCATAGGCGGACTCAGTGAAGAATCCAGAGGGTAATGGCTGGATCGACGCAGCGTGGATTCTCTGGATTCTTCGCTGCGCTCAGAATGACGTTTTTTGTCGGAATGGGATGCCCGATAAAGCGGCGATTTCCATCCCACTCAAGCCGCAAGAACACGGCTTGAATGGGGCACCTACCCTTTTATGATCCCGTGATCTTATAACGAGATGGATGCAATTATTTTGCAAGTTTGAGCAGAGCCTGCACGTTGCGCTCTTCGTCACCGGGGGCATCGACCGGAGTTTCGGCGATAAAAGCCGCGTGGGCAAACTCCGCGCTGTGCAGCAGGCGGCGAAATGGTTCCAGGCCGATCTTTCCCTCGCCAATGTGTTCGTGACGATCCAATTTTGATCCGCGCGCGGCCTTGGCATCATTGCAGTGCCACACGCGCACAGTCTGTGTGCCAATGGTCTGCTGAATCTGGCGCATCGTCTCCGCATAGCCCGATTCGCTCACAAGATCATAGCCAGAGACGTGCGTGTGGCATGTATCCAAACACGCGGCCACAGGCGCATGGGCACGCAGTCGCGCAATCAACTCCGCAACCTGCTCGAAGGAGCCGCCGAGAGAAAACTCCGCACCCGCCGTATTCTCAATCAAAATATGAAACTGCGTTTCCTGCCAAGGCAGGCCGTCGATGGCGCGCGCGATCGACTCCGCAGCCAAATCCAAACCCTGCTCGCGCGTCATGCCGCGGTAGGAGCCGGGATGCAACACCAGATACTCCGCGCCCAGCGTCAGCGCGCGTTCAATCTCGCCACGAAAGGCGGTGATGGATTTCTGGCGCACATCATCGGACTGGCTGCACACGTTGACCAGATAGCTGGTGTGGATGACCAGCGGGCCAACGTTGTGCGCGGCGCGTGCGGCGCGTGTCTGTTCGCCTTGTGCGGCGGAAATCTTGGTTGCACGCCACATGCGCGGGCTGGCGGAAAAAATCTGGAGCGTGTTGGCGCCAAGGGTGGGTGCGTGCGCCACGGCTTTATCCACGCCACCGGTGGTGGAAAGATGAATGCCAATGCGGCGCGTTTGTGTTTGTGTGCTCATGTGCAATTGAGCATAGCCGCTGACTGCTTTTGTGTCGAATGCCAAGCCAATATGGTTTTCCACTCACGGATGGTATGGCAAATAATATGTTCCCCTTCTGAGCGAAAATCCATTTCACATATATTTTGTCATTCCGAGTCAATCAAGCAGTTGACCTGAACCCGGACGAACACAACCCGCTGTCCTTCGGTGGCATCCATGGAATTCCTTAACTTAATTCAAGCTCAAGGATATTATTTCTGGCGGATCAACTTCATCAAACTGCATCCGTGCTACAGGCCGAAAAACTTCCTTGGTGTGCCATCGTGCAACAGCAAGAGTCATGCTAAGAATCATGATGATTGCGCCATAGCCAAGTGGGTGATTGAACACCTGCATCTCCACCTTGGCTCCCGCGCTGACCAAAGGAAGTAGAAGAAAGGCACAGGCCCAAAAAACGTATTGGAGATTTCCCTTTCCCGGCAAATATGCACAAGTAAAAGGAATCCTCTGGAAACCGAAGAGACAAGCTTCAATAAGGATCATCCCAAAAATCCCCAGGACGAGAAGGTGTTCTAGCGCTAGCCGCCAAGGCCAAAAGACAAAAAACAACACACTCGAACCCAGCCAGACTGGCACCATGCCGAGCACACAGAACGCTCGTCTTGCAGATGCTAGATACACAGAGGGGGCGTGAAACTCCGTGATGCGGAATATCCAGTTGGCTTGCAATACAATCGGCATCGAGGACACAATGCGGATTCCGCCTATCGCGACACACATCATCAGAACACTTGCGGCAAGGAACGGAGCGGCTGCGAGGGAGGAAAGTCTTCCGCGCAAAGGTCCTTCGACGATGGAAAATATATTCACATATGCCAGGACGACGGCTAGCCCCACTCCGAAATAGAAGCTTAGAATTACGCGATGATGGCGGCTACGGAGTAATGTTCGAAGACAAAATTGCGTGATAGCACCAGACAAAGAATGGGCGGGAAAGTTTGGGCATTTCACCACTCGGCTTTCCGGCACGATGTCCGGTGCTTCCACTATCTTTCGCATTGTGCGCAGATAAGAAAGCAGCAATGTAGTCGTTGCGCCCAGCACGGAAACTATCAGTGCCATCAGCGCACGCGACGCTAATGCGGCAAAGATTGGTTTGATTGATGCGCTGGATCCATTGAGCTGTTGAAAGAACCCAAAGAACCAGAATGTTGGGAGCCAATGAATGCGAGGATTGAGCAGGACGCTCTCTGTAACGGAAGTTGGCTCGACGAAGAACACGCATAGAAATAGGCAAAAAGTTGACACTTGAAGCAACGCGGAAACCCTCAAATATAGCTGGCGCGGTAGCATCTGCGATGCTATCCCTTGAAGTGTCAAAACCGAAAAGAACATAAACGCGGAGGCGGCAAACATCGTTATCCAATAGGCGATATATGACCGAATTGCTGATGCGGCAAACCCTGACGAAAACAGCAAAGGCCACGCGAGGCCAGTAAAAACATTCAATGAAACAATCGCTGCGCCGAGTGCGTAAGCCAGAGCCGCAAGCTTGGCGATGAATATTGTCGGCGTGGCAACTGGCAAAGGGGCCAGCACAAGGACATCCCTCTTGTCTGGAAAGATAGACTCCCAACTCAACACGGAGAATAGCCCCACCGTCAGCATGGATGTCTGGATGAATAAGTGCTCCATAATCCAGAGGTCTCGCTCATTCCATCCCCCACCGCTGATGAGAAGTGGCAAACAAAACAGAAAACTTATCCCTGCGAGCAACGCGGCTAACTGTCCGAGTAACTTAGTTGTGTCTCCATTAGCAGAAAGCAGTTCAAGATCGACGACTCTCAACAGAAATACGCGGTATAAAACTCGAAACTGAAATACTTTCATAATCATTTCCTATGCTCGAATCAGGTCGGCAATTTGTCGCGAGAGTGCCCCAGCATCCTGCTCCACTGCGAGTTCGGAAAAGATTTCTTCCAAGGTGGACAATGACATGAGTGACTGTAGCCGTTCAATTGAGTCGTCGGCTACGATCCTTCCGCGATGCAGAATCACAACATGGGAGCAAATTCGCTGCACGGTTTCGAGTTCATGAGAACTGAACAGAATCACTTTCCCGCGCGTGGCTAGCTCTTGAATCAAATGGCGCAGCACCAGAGCCGAACCTACATCAAGCCCGGAGAAAGGCTCGTCCAGCAGGATCAAATCGGGATTATGGATCAGTGCGGCAGCCAGTAGAACCTTTTGGCGCATGCCTTTCGAGTAGGAGGAGATCGCCACATCACGGTCATCGTGAAGCGCTAGAAGATGGAGAAGTCCATCAATGCATTCGCCTGCTGACTTTAAGGGGAGATTTCGCAATTGAGCGACCATTTGCAAATATTCCAGACCGCTCAAATGCGTATAAAGATATGGCTCCTCAGGCACATACCCCATCCGCTGTTTGAAGGTCATAAGATCATTTTTGATGGCAATACCATCGAAAAAAATCTCGCCAGAATCCATCTCGATGAGACCCGTAATCATTTTCATTGTTGTGGACTTACCGGATCCGTTGGCACCAAGGTATCCAGTAACCTCACCTGCACGGGCAACAAAGCTGATGGATTCAACTGCGGGGATACCGGAATATCGTTTTGTGACATTGCGAAGATCAAGCACGTCAAATCTCCTCTAAGGAAAGCCTGCACGCGGAACTACCAGCGCAGCAGTACCAACTCCGCGCAGAAGCCTGGACCCATCGCGCCCAGCAGACTATAGCTGCCCGCAGGCGGATGAATGTTCTGCATGAAATCCTCCAGCACCAGCAGCACTGAGGCTGAGGACATATTGCCCGCGCGGCGCAGGCACTCCCACGACGGTGCAAAATCGGCGCGCGTCAGCCCCAGCGCCTCTGCGCTCGCATCCAGAATCTTTGGCCCGCCCGTATGCATGATCCACGAGCCGATATCTTTGCGGCGCA
>JAJZCX010000103.1 GCA_021851625.1 Acidobacteriota bacterium
ATGCACTGCCCACGACGCGCTCCGGCAAAATTATGCGGCGTCTGCTGCGCGAACTGGCTGCCACGGGCGAAGTGAAGGGCGACACAACCACGCTCGAAGACTTCAGCGTTCTGGCCAAACTGGGCCAGGAGGAGTAACTCCGCATTGGCCAGCGAGACGGCATTGCGCGCACCTGCAACGGAACTGGCCGGGCCGGGCACACACGTGCCTGCGCTCGACGGCGTGCGCGGCCTGGCCATATTGATGGTAATGGTTGTGCACCTCATGCTGTTCAACAATAACAATGGAAACCGGTGGATGGACGCCCTGTCTCAGTTGCAAGGGCTGTGTGGATCTGGCGTCGACTTATTTTTTGTTCTTTCTGGGTTTCTCATCACTGGAATCCTGTATGACACACTTCACGACGAGCATTACTTTCGCAACTTTTATATGCGCAGATTTCTGCGCATCTTTCCGCTCTACTATGGATTTTTATTTCTTTTGCTGGCGCTCACGCCTTGGTTAAATGTGATCTGGGGCGGGCGGCAGTATGTTCTGCTCGCATACCTGCAAAATACTGCCATTTGGTTTCCAGTCTCTGGCTTTCATCCGTCTTTGCTGGTGGATCTCAACCACTTTTGGTCGCTGGCCGTGGAAGAACAGTTTTATTGCATCTGGCCCTTGGTGGTTTTTCTGGTGCGAGACCGGAAACGGCTGATGCAGCTTGCATTGGGATTGTCTGTATGCGCGCTGATGCTGCGGATTGGGCTGGCCATGTATAGCACGGCGCTGGCCAGCGGCATTGTGCATGAGTGGACGCTTTGCCGCATGGATACGTTAATGCTGGGCGGGGTGTTGGCTCTGTGGCTGCGCGGTGAGGGGTATTCCATACGTTCTGCAGAACGTTGTCGCGTGCCACTCGTGATCTTTTTCTGGGCTGTCGTGCTTCTGATCTCCGTGTATGCAGCGATCCATCCGCGCGTGGGCTTTGGATACGGATTCTTTGGTGCCACCTACGGTGGCACTCTGCTGGCTTTGGCGTTTGCAGTGCTGATCTATCTATCCTTACAGCCGGGCACCTTTTGGAACCGCATCTTTTCTGTGGCTTGGTTGCGCAGCTTTGGCAAATATAGTTACGGCATGTACGTACTGCACATTCTTGTCGGGTACCTTGTGAGTACTACGCTTCGCAGGTTGCTGGGAACCAGCCTGCGCATTTGGCTGACGCCGCGGCTGCACTCGCGTCCAGCGGCGATTCTTGTGGAATTTGCCGTCAGTGTCAGCGTGGTCTACATGGCAGCCTGGCTCAGCTATAACTTGTATGAAGTGCGCTTCCTGCGCCTCAAGCGCCGCTTTGCCTAGCGGCAACTGTGCGCTCCTGCTGGAGATATCCGCACGAGTGTGCTGGCATGTGCGGCCAAGGAGAAGGCAATTTTTGTTTCCGGGCCGCTGGTTTTGTGCGTCCAAAGGTCTTCCATGCAAGCGCCGCTTTCTGCCATGTGTAGGCCCAGCGCTGCGGGTCGCAGCGTAAGCGTCTGCGACTGATCGTCCAAGTTGAACACGGCAACAACCGGCGTGCGCGTTGCGGCGTCCTCCGCCATCCAGACGGCATGGTGCGCATCGCTGGCGACAACATGGCGGTTGTGCGCGTGTTGATCCACCTCCAAAACATCTGGGTTCGTCAGCAGACTTTGCGTCCAAGCATCGCTGCTGGGCAGGTCGCCGCCCATCATCAGCGGCGAGCCGAAGATGGCCCACAGCGTCATCAACGTGCGCTGCTCGTCATGGCTGAAAGCGCTTTGGCGATCCTTGCCAATCACCGAGCGAATGGAGATGCGTCCCAGCGGCAGCATGTCCAGGTCAGGCCAGTGGTTGGGCTGTCCAAATCCTGACCACTGTGCAGCCAAGGCAAATTGGTTGTAGAGTCCCTCTGGATAGTCCGTGTTCGGCGCATGTTTCCAGCGATCCCAAACATCATTCGAGACGCGCCAAAGGTTGGCATCCGCGCGCAGATCGGCACGCTGGTCAAAGGATTGCCCGGGCGAAAGGCTCAGCACCATGGGTCGTCCGGCGTGAGCGATGGCTTTGTGAATCATGGCCACCTCCCCCGCAGGCCAGGGCTTGCCGCTGACACAATCCATCTTCACGTAGTCCACGCCCCAGCTTGCCCAGAGTTTGGCCTCGGCGTCATACCAAGCCTGTCCGGCAGGCTTGCTGGCATCCACGCCGTAATTGTCCGGGTTCCACGGGCAGGTGTCGGTGCGCAGCGCTGCATCGGCAGCGTGCCAATGCGAACCAGCAATGGGCAGATTCTTTTGCACCGCAGAGATGGGAATGCCGCGCAGCATGTGAATGCCAAACTTCAACCCCAAGGAGTGCACGTAGTCTGCCAGTGGACGGAAGCCTGCGCCATTCGCGGCAGATGGAAAGCGATTCACTGCGGGTAGGTATCGGCCTGAAGCGTCCATGGATAGATGCACGGTCTTTGGATCGTCGCCAGTTTCTGGATTCTCGACGAACCACTCCATGTCAACGACAACATACTGCCAGCCGTAGGGCTTCAAATGCTGCGCCATCCACTGCGCGTTGGCGCGTATCTCCGCTTCGCGCACGGAGATGCCATAAGCATCCCAACTATTCCAGCCCATGGGTGGCGTGGGTGCAAGCGTATGTTGTGCGCGCGCACCTGCACACAAAACCGCAAACGTTGCAGCCAGTGTCCAGCGCACAATTTTTTTGGGGGCAGGGATAAGATGCATCGATAACTCCGCTCAGAAAGAATGGCCACGGGAACCATATCATGCGCGTTGCCGGGAAGGAAAGAGGCGACTAAGCGGAGAGATGCGCCACAATCGCGGCGACCAAGCCGGGAATGGTGTGTTCGGCGGCTTCTATGGTGGGGGAGATTTCATGCGCGCGCAGTGTCTGGCTGGTGATGGGGCCGATGGAGGCTGTAGCGATGTTTGTGGGCAACGTTGCGAAGCCAGCCTCGCGGAGCAACTGAAAAAAATTCTGTACCGTCGAGGAACTGGTAAAGGTGACCAAGTGCGGCAAGCGATGCGCATCGGCAAAAATAGCTCGTAGCTGTGTGCCTGCATCGGGTGGAACGATTGTCTGGTAGGCCTCGGCAAGGGTGAGGTGTGCGCCGAGTTGCGTGAGCGAATCGGGGATGGTGTCGCGCGCCGTTTTTGCGCGGACGAGCAGTACTTGTTTGCTGGGGATCGAATCGCGCAGCGCCGCGACAACGGACTCTGCCACGTAAGCCTTGGGTGTGCAGGCAACCGGCCAGCCGCTCTCGCGCAACGTTTGCGCTGTTGCCGGGCCAATGGCAGCGATGCGCAGCGTGGGTGCATC
This sequence comes from Acidobacteriota bacterium, assembly GCA_021851625.1. Classification (GTDB taxonomy): domain Bacteria; phylum Acidobacteriota; class Terriglobia; order Terriglobales; family Acidobacteriaceae; genus JAJZCX01. Next base: position 3,334 of record JAJZCX010000103.1, read on the forward strand.
CTTCGGTGTGATGCCAAGCGTGACTGCGCGCTCGGCAAAAATGCGCGCGCCATTGGTGCTGGTCAGCAGGAGCCAGTCGAAGCCTGCGAGTGTTTGCAAGGCTGCATCCAGCGGAGCATACGAGTCCGGCGGCGCAATGGCGATCATCGGCGCAGTTTGGATTTCCGCTCCCAGCGCTTGCAAGGCTGCTGTCAGAGAACCGGCCTGCTGCCGCGCGCGCGTGATGAGAATGCGGCGGCCTGCGAGCGGCTTCACAAATGCGGCTCCACGGCAGCATCGCCTACGCAGAGTGTTTCTCCAAGCAGTGCTGCGGCTCCGCGTTGCAGCAATGTTTCTGCCACGGTATTGCCCAAAGTCTGCGCAGATGCAGCGGATAAATCTACAGGTTGGGCAGTTGCCTGCTCGCGCAGTACGGCGGATCCATCGGGCCGCGCGACAGCCGCTTGGACACGCCAGCCCTTTGCATCTTGTCCGCAGTAGACGCCGACCGGCAAGTGGCAGCCTCCGCCCAGACGCGCCAGCACTGTGCGCTCCACTGTAACGGCAAAGCTGGTGGGCGCGTGATGCAGTGCGGCAAGCATCGCTTGGGTCTTCGCGTCGTTGCCGCGGCACTCAATGGCGAGCGCTCCTTGCGCTGCGGCGGGACAAATTTCTTCGATGGAAAAATAGCCGCGCAAATGCTCTGTCAGTCGAAGCCGTTCCAGCCCGGCAGCGGCTAGGAGGATTGCATCATATTGGCCGTCGGCCAGTTTGCGCAGGCGCGTGTCCACGTTGCCGCGCAATTCTTGAATCTGCAAATCGCTGCGCAGCGCGCGCAATTGCGCCTGACGCCGCAGGCTGCTGGTGCCAACCGTTGCGCTCGCAGGTAGTGCTTGCAGGCTCTCATAGCGCACGGAGAGAAATGCGTCGCGCGCTTCGGCGCGTTCCGGTGTGGCGGCGATGGTGAACTCTGGCAGCAGTTCCGTGGGCAAATCTTTCATGCTGTGCACGGCGAGATCAATACTGCCTGCGAGCAGCGCCTCTTCAATCTCTTTGGTGAACATGCCCTTGGTTCCCACCTGCGCGAAGGGAGCGCTCTGCACGCGGTCGCCGGTGGTGTGGATGATCTGAATCGTCGAGTCATGCCCCAGCGCTTGCAAGCGCGCGGCAATGTGCAGCGCCTGCCAGCGCGCCAGTTGTGAGCCACGGCTGCCAATGCGAATCAAGCGGTTTCATCCTCGTTTTGCGCGGGAGAGTCTAACTCTTTTGCGTTGGTTGTGTTCTTGGATTCTGCTTCGCTGAAGAGACCTTGCAGCATGGCGAGCGTTTCGCGGTCTCCATCTCTGGCGGCGCGTTTGATGGCCTGAATGGGAGCGTGTTGCAGCTTGTTGACGAGCGAGCGCGTGAGCGCTTCGACGGCCTGTCGTTGCTCCGCAGTCAAGTCGGCCAAGCGTGCACTCGATCGTTGCAGTTCTGTTTGGCGCACGGATTCCAGCGTCTTCTGCAGGCCGACGATGGCCGGTACGCCATCGAGCGTGCTGCGGTGATCCTGATAGCGCTGCACCTCGCGGCGGATGATGGCCTCGGCGGCCTGCGCCTCTTTTTGTCGTTCGGAGATGTGTGAGGCGGCGACCGATTGCAGATCGTCAATGCTATAGACGAAGATGCCTTCCACGCTGTTCATGGCCGGGTCCACGTCGCGCGGTACGGCAATGTCGATAAAAAACATGGGCTTTTGTTTGCGCTGCTGCGCGTAGGCTTGCCCGTGCTTCGGCGCGAAGATTGGCGTTTCTGCACCTGTCGAGGTGATGACCACATCGGCTTGGGCGGCAAAATCATGCAGATGTTCGAAGGCAATTGCCTCCGCGCCGAAGCGCTGAGCCAGCGGCACGGCGCGTTCATAAGTGCGATTGCAAACGTAGAGCTTGCCTGCGCCCTGCTGCATCAGGCTGCGCGCTGCCAGTTCGCCGATCTTGCCTGCGCCCACCAGCAGCACGGTGCGATTGTGCAGCGAGCCAAAAATTTGACAGGCCAGACGCACGGCCACGGACGCAATGGAGACCGACGAACTGCCGACATTCGTCGAGGTGCGAATCTTTTTTGCGACGGTGAAAGTGCGCTGTAAGAGGGGATCGAGATGCTCCTGCACCGCGCCAACGGCGCGCGCCACAGTGTAGGACTCTTTCACCTGGCCAAGAATCTGCGGCTCCCCGACAACCATTGAATCCAAGCTGGACGCAACGCGGAAGAGATGACGCACCGCCTCGCTCGAACGAAATTCGTACAGATACGGGCGCACATCGGCGGGTTCCACCGCAAAAAAGTCGCGGATGAAGTCGAGCAGATTCGCCTGCGCCGATTCCTGATAGGTGAGCAGTTCGACGCGATTGCAGGTGGAGAGTATCAACCCTTCGCGCACTCCGGGCACGCCGAGTAGCGACTGCGTTGCCTCTGGCAAACGCGTGGGCGAAATCGCGAGCCGCTCCCGAATCTCCAATGGAGCCGATTTGTGATTCACTCCAACGAGGACAAGATTCATGGCATCACGAACCGGTGTACGGTGCTGAACTGGTTGGCCACCCAAACCGTGACGGCC
>JAJZCX010000104.1 GCA_021851625.1 Acidobacteriota bacterium
TTGTACCGCGGTGTGGCCGTGGAGGGCGGGCTGTGGTCGCGCTTGGAGGCGACGGGCATGTCTGTGGAGATGACGGCTGGCGTGCTGGTGGCGGAGATGCTGGAGGGCATGAAGTTTACGCTAGGGCCAACGATGGCCGTGCGTCAGGAATCGCTGAAAAAAATCGGCGGCTTTTTGCCGATGGGCGACTACTGCGCCGATGATTTTTTGCTAGGTAACTGGGTGGCCGAGCAGGGAGAAACCGTGGTGCTTTCGCCGCACGTCATTGACCACATCGTGCTGCATTCCGGCTTTGTGGCGTCGATGCGCCACCAAGCGCGCTGGATGCAGAGCACGCGCTTTTCTCGTCCGAAGGGGCACTTCGGCACCGTGATGACGTTTTGCACTCCATTTGGAGTTTTGGCGGCGCTGGCTGCTGGAACGTTGCATCAGTGGACGCTGGCGGCGGGGCTGCTGGTGTGGGCGATTGGCTCCCGCATGGTTATGGCGGCGGCCATTAGCCAATGGGTGTTGTTGGAGCCAAGCGCGTGGCAGAGCACGCTGCTCTACCCACTGCGGGATGCGATGGGCCTACTCTTCTGGCTGGCCAGCTATGGGAGCCGCACGATTCTTTGGCGCGGGGAGACGTATGTGCTGGAGATGGGCGGACGGATGCGCCGCCGGGACCGGTGATGTACTTTTCCAGTATTGACAGCCTCTGCGGCTGCCGATAGAAACGGTGACGGGATGGATGCGCGTAGTGGCGACCGCAACTTTCTGCTGCGTTCGTGCATCTACACCAGTAGGTGGCGGCTATGATTCCCATCCTGAGCTTTTTTGTCCATTACGGTTACTGGGTGCTCTTCGTCTGGATATTGGTGGAGCAGCTAGGCCTGCCGTTGCCGAGCACCCCCGTGCTGTTGACGGCGGGCACGTTGAGCGCCACGCACATGCTGGGCCTGGGCGGGATTTTGATTACGGTGTTGGCCAGCAGCCTGATTGCGGACTCGGTTTGGTTTACGCTCGGTCGTCAGTACGGGGACACGGTCACCAAGTGGATTTGCAAGCTGTCGTTAGAGGCCTCTGCCTGTGTGCGCCGGGCCGAGGATATGATCGCCACGCGCGGGGCTGGCGCGCTGGTGATTGCCAAGTTCATTCCCGGGCTGAACCTGATGGCCGCGCCCATGGCCGGCCAAAGCCGGATGGAATACCGAACCTTTTTGCTCTATGACACGGCGGGCACGCTACTGTGGGGAACGACCTTTGTGCTAGCTGGGCGTTTCTTTGGCGATGCGCTGCGCCGGAACCAGAGTGCACTCAACTGGGTGAGCCGCTTCGCGCTAGTGGCGTTCGTGATCGTGGTGGTTGCGTTGTTGGTGGGGCGCATCTGGCGGCAACAGGCGTTTTTGCGCAAGATTCGTTCCATGCGCGTTGCCCCCCAGGATTTGAAGAAGATGATGGACAGCGGGGAGGATGTTTTTATCGTGGACCTGCGGCATCCGCTGGATTTTTTGCCAGATCCGCGACTGTTGCCCGGCGCGGTGCGGTTGCAGCCAAATGAAGTGGTTCTACGCAGTGCTGAGCTTCCGCGAGACCGCGACATCATCGTCTACTGCACCTGCCCGAATGAAGAGGCCAGCGCCAAGGTCGCCCTGACCATGCGGCGGCTGGGCATTGAACGCATTCGACCGCTGCGCGGAGGATTTCAAGAGTGGAAGCAGCTTGGCTATCCGCTCAGTGATGCACGCGCGCAGGTACTGCCTTCGGCCTCATAGTCGCAGCGTGCCCCAGGAGGCTCCTAGGCGCGGAGAATTGCACCTAGGAACCTAACTACCGAATGGGAAAATTGAAGCCGATGCCAAAAGACAGGATCGGATAGACCGTCAGCGCATTCAAGTCATTTTTATATTTGGCGATCTGCGCCTGCACGTCACTTTGCAACTGCTGATCGGTGGAAACGTTGACGCAATTGGCCCCGGTGTAGTCGCAGACCTGGCCTTGCGGCAGGGTGAAGTTGACCGTTGGAGCACCGGTAAAGGCCACACCAATCTCAAAGGGAAACGAGACGTGACCGCCGGTGCGGGAGATGATGTTGCCCCAGCCTGTGGTGAGCGTAAAGGCCGGATTGGTGGCATGGAAGCCGATGGTAGCTGTGGCCTGCACCGGGTTCGAGGCTGAGGAGTAGTAGTTGTTGTTGTTGACGGTGAAGGATGTGCCCGCGCCCACTGTGCCTGTGGCATTGACGGAGTTCTGGTTGTAGAGGAGCAGGCCGGGGCTAAGCCGGAGGCCGTGCGTGGGGAATGGGTAGTAGTCCAGGTCCACGCCCATACTGGCCAGGCTGAGTTTGCCGCCAAAGGTGAAACCGTTGGTGTTGATGTTGTTGACGGAATAGCCGAAGACATTGCCATTCAAGCGTAAATTCAAGTGCCGGTCCACATCTGTGGCAGCTTGCAAGTTAATGCCCATGAGAGAGACGCCACCCTCCAATCCAGCGCGTGAAAACGGTGCGAGTGAGTGGCTGGATGTGGGGGAGTTCGGGGTGGAAGTTTGGGCCAGAGTGGTGATCGTGACCCCCAAGGCAAACAGAGAAATTGCAACAAACCGACGCATGGACGTGACCTCGTTGAAGTTGGTTGCACAGAGACAGCATGACGGGATTGTGCACTCCCGATAGGACGATAGCAAGGATTTTTTCGGTTATTTCTGGCAGTGTTCACTGTAATGGAACTGTTGGGAAAGCACTTACGGGGTGGTGTGGGGGAATGTGGATGGCTGGGTTGGAGCTGCTGGGCCGGTCTCTGTGGTGACGTTGGTGAGGTGGCAGGAGTCAACGGTCTGCCGGAAGCGGAAGTAGGGATGGAAGAAGAGCGCGGCGCGGGCGTCGCCTTGGCCTTCGCTGAGATTGTTGATCCAAACGCCATCGCTTTGACGTGTTTGGTGTACGTGCATCCAGAAGCCTTTGTGCACGTTGGCCACCAAGCCGCCGCCGATTTTCACGTCGTGATCCAGATGCGCGTTCACGTCGACGAATTGCCCGGTTGCCTCGTCCACCTCCATGGTTCCGGTCATGTGGTGGAGGAAATTTTCCTGCAAATTTTTAGGATGGAAGCTGGGATCACCGCTTAAATCATAGGCCAGAGTCGTGCGTCCGTTGCGTAGAATGCGATGGCCATTGGTGTAGCGTAGTGCATGCAGCATCGTATCGACCTGGTGCTCATCCTCACTCTGCTGCTTGGCGAGGGAGGCGGCGTTGGAGTCATCGGCAATGGCTTTTTGCACGCGCTCGAACTCCTTTTTTTGCGCGCTGGCGTCCAGCGGTACCCCGTTCTTGGCGATGAGTTGGTCGATCTCGCGTCCGTTGACGTAGAACATGTCGAAGGTGCGTGTGTGGGTTTTGAGAATGTTGCCCTGCGCATCGGTGCGCTCGGCGGTGCTGGTAATGCGGCAGATGTAACGCTCTTGTTCCGCTTGCATAGCGTGCAGGCCATCGAGCACGCGCTGCCGAATGACAGAGGCGCTGGGCAGCGGCGCAGAAAGATCGGGTTGCGTGGGCGCAGTTTGCCCGGATGTCGCAGGATGAGAGTGCACGGCATCCATGTGTTTGGAGGAACTGGATATGCGGGTTTGTGCAGGCGCACAGGCGCACAGGCACAACAATGTTGTCAGCGCGAATGTGCGCAGTGGAGTCATGCAATCCATCCATTTCTTTATACGCAGAAAAAGCATTTTGGTTTCGCGGCATAATGAAACAAGCCGAAATATAGAATTGCGACGGCGCGAATTTTTGTTGATAGAAAGTGGACTCGATGCAAGTAGCCATACAAACCGCGCAGGCCCCGGCGGCGTTGGGGCCATATTCCCAGGCCATTCAGAGCGGCGATTGGATCTTTACTTCCGGCCAGATACCGCTGGACCCAGATACAGGGCAAATAGTTGCGGGAGGCATTGCCGAGCAGACCGCGCGCGTACTCGACAGCCTGCGCGCGGTTTTGCAGGCTGCGGGCAGCGATCTGGGGCGTGTGGTGAAGACGACGGTTTACCTGAAGAACATGCAGGATTTTGCGGCGATGAACGCCGTTTACGCCACTTATTTTGGAGTGGATGGGGCACCAGCACCAGCGCGTTCGACCGTAGAGGTGGCGCGTTTGCCCAAGGATGTATTGGTGGAGATTGAGGCCATCGCGCGCTGAATTCGCCGACGGGCAATGAGTGCGGCAGCAGCAGATTGCGGGCGTCTTCAGGGCATATTCATCGAAAATTTACACAAATCGAGTACCCTGACTGTAGCCAACGGGGAGCGCGGGGACCGAGTCTGTGGACAGCAAAACGGCTGCAAACGATCTTTGGCAGGACAACGAGTCTCCCGGCGCAGGCCCTGGGCTGCCGTCTGGAGCGCAACCCCATGGGGATGCGGCTCCGTCGCAGGTGCGCGGCTATTTGCGCGCCAAAAGTGGTTCCGTCTTTGCCGATCGCTTGTTCCATTGGCTGATGCTTGCCTGCGCCCTGTCAGTTTTCCTGATCGTTCTCTTTGTATTTGGTGAGCTGGCGTGGCAATCGCGCGCAACCATCGCGCGTTTTGGCATGACATTTTTCTATCGCTCGGTGTGGGATCCGGTGAATGAGAACTTCGGCGCGCGCAGCTTTATCTATGGCACGCTGATCTCCTCGTTGCTGGCGCTGCTGTTGGCCGTGCCGCTTTCGATCAGCACTGCGGTTTTTATTACCGAGATGTGCCCGGAGCCGCTGCGCAAACCACTGTCATTTTTGACAGAACTGCTGGCGGCGATTCCTAGTGTGGTCTATGGCCTGTGGGCGCTGGTGGTGTTGGTGCCGATTTTGCGCACTATCGTGGATCCATTTCTGATGCATGCACTGGGCTGGACAGGATTTTTTGAAGGCCCGGATTACGGCGTGAGCATGTTGGCCGCGGGCATTATTCTGGCCATTATGATTTTGCCGATTATCTCCTCCATTACGCGCGAAGTGCTGAGCACCGTGCCGCAGAGCCAGCGCGAAGCAGCTCTGGCGCTGGGCGCAACGCGTTGGGAGATGATTCGCATGGGCGTGCTGCCCAATGCGCGTTTGGGCATCGCGGGCGGAATTATTCTGGGCTTGGGCCGCGCGCTGGGCGAGACGATGGCCGTCACCATGGTGATTGGCAATCGGCCAGAGATCGCGCGCTCGTTGTTGGCTCCGGGTTACACCATGGCCAGCGTATTGGCGAATGAGTTTACGGAAGCGACGACGAGCCTGTATCTGAGCGCGCTGATTGAGATTGGTCTGGCGCTGTTTCTGGTGACGATTGTCGTCAATGCATTGGCGCGGTTGCTGATCTGGTCGGTGACGCGCAGCGCTCCGGCGAGGATAGCCTGAGGCGCGATGCAGAAAATAATCCAACAAGACGGACGACTTTGGCGAAGCTGGAAGAATCATGGGGCCACAGCCATTGCCGTGCTGGGTACGGCGGCGGTGATCACACCGCTGTTGGCAATCTTTGCCTATCTCGTTTACAAAGGCGCTAGTTCGCTGAACTGGGATTTTTTCACGCAGGTTCCCAAACCCGTGGGCGAAATGGGCGGCGGCATGGAGAATGCCATTCTCGGCTCCGGCGTGTTGCTGGCCGTGGCTAGCGCGATTGGCATTCCTGTGGGCATCGCTTCTGGTGTGTATCTGGCGGAGTTTGGACGCAAGAGTGTGCTGGCCAACCTAGTGCGCTTTACCGCCGACGTGTTGAACGGCGTGCCGTCGATTGTGGTGGGCATCGCGGTGTACTCGTTGATCGTGGTGCCGCAACTGCATTTTTCCGCGCTCTCTGGCGGCGTGGCGCTGGGCATCATGATGATTCCCACGGTGACGCGCACGACGGA
>JAJZCX010000105.1 GCA_021851625.1 Acidobacteriota bacterium
TTTCACCAACGTCAACACCACGGTGATTGACCCGAAAAACTTTGACGAGCGCTCGTTTGTCACCGTGCAGGCGGAGTCGGTCATCATTCCGCCCAACTCGTTTGCGTTGGCTCGGTCGGTGGAGTACTTCAAGATTCCGCGCGACGTGCTCACCATCTGCGTGGGCAAGTCCACCTACGCTCGCTGCGGCATCATCGTCAACGTTACGCCGTTTGAACCGGAGTGGGAGGGTTTTGTGACGTTGGAAATCTCCAACACTACGCCGCTGCCGGCCAAAATCTACGCCAACGAAGGCCTTTGCCAGATTCTCTTCTTCCAGTCCGATGAGAGTTGTGAGGTCAGCTACGCCGACCGCAAGGGCAAGTATCAGAAGCAGCAGGGTATCGTGCTGCCCAAGCTGTAACAGTCCACTGAGACACGACATGGGAACAAAGCAGGCAGGTAAAGCAAGGCAGTCCCAGAAGTCGAAACAAAGCCGAAGTGCCGGTGCGGCCAAGCCCACCAGTGCAGAGGCTGTAGGCTCCAGCCGTTCTGCGGCTGCTGTGCCGGTGCGCGTGGGCGTGGCGGGTATTCCCCCCATGATGGTTATCGGCCTGGCTGCATTGTTTGAGGACAGTCCCAAGGTGCGCGTTGTTCAGGACGGAATCCTAAATCTGCTGCGTGACACCAGCCTCACCGTGCTCTTGGTGGGGGCACCGAATGAGTCCGCATTACAAGAGTTAATGGCCACAGTGCGCGTTTATCGCGCCGATATACGCATGCTTGTCTTTTCGCAGGCTTACGCCGAAGAGGTCATTCTGCGCGTCATCGCCGCAGGTGCCAAGGGCCATCTGCACGAATCGGCATCCATTGCAGAAATTGAGCAGGCGGTACAGATCGTGGCCTCCGGCTCTATCTGGGCACCGCGCCGCGTCTTGGCTTTGCTCATCGAGCGTCTCACGCTGGCCACACCGGCCCGTGGCAAAGGCGCACCCGCTCAACTCACCCAGCGCGAGCGCGAGGTGATGGAGTTGCTGCTGGCCGGGCATCCTAACAAGGCCATTGCCAGCGCCATGCGCATCGACGAGCAGACCGTGAAGGCATACGTGAGCCGTCTCATGCGCAAGGTGGGCGTCAAGAGCCGTACCGCGCTCACCATGCACGCCGTCGAAAACGCCTGGCTGGAGACCCCAGGATAGTTGTTGTGACAAGTGCTTGTATCTGCATTGGTTACCAAAGTTGTAGCCACCTCCGTACCGTTGTCCAAATGCAGCATTCGGGTTCTAATCAACCTACCGATCATGGATTTGGGAGATCCGGGTTGCGTTGCGCCGAGTCGCTTCGCAACCCACTTTTTTTGCCAAAACGCTGCCATTTTCGCCTTTCGTGCGTCCAATCATCATCCAACCGGTGACAGAACCGGGTATAAAGGTAGTGCGTCCGCCAACTATGGCCGGATGCCGGAGGGAAAACGAATGAAACGATCCTTGGCCCTATTCGCGGCTTGCGCCATGTTTACAACCCTAGCCCACGCAGATTCCCGCAAAAATAAGATCGCCGGTCGACTGGCTTCCGCCTCTGATGTGTTGCAGCAGATCATGGCAACGCCAGACAAGGCGATTCCCAGCGACTATCTTGCCCATGCCACCTGTGTAGCCGTTGTGCCCGCCTACAAGAAGGGGGCTTTCATCTTTGGAGGCCAATATGGCCAGGGTGTGGTGACCTGCCGCACGCCCAATGGCTGGAGTGCGCCAGCCTTCATTCAACTGGCCGGCGGAAGCTGGGGATTACAGATCGGCGGCCAGTCCACAGACCTGGTGCTGCTGGCCATGAATCAGCAGGGAATGCAGGATTTGCTGCATAGCAAGCTCAAACTGGGCGCAGATGCTTCCGTGGCCGCCGGGCCGGTGGGACGCAAGGCAAGCGCGGCGACGAACCTGACCATGCACTCGGAGTTGCTCACTTACTCCCGCAACCGCGGCGTCTTTGCGGGGCTGGATCTGTCGGGAACCACCGTCTCGCAGAATACGGACGACACACGCACCTACTACGGCACGAACATTCCCTTTGCTGTCATTCTTGGCGGGCATACTGCTACTCCGGCCAGCGCGCAGCCCTTCGTGCGCACTGTGGCGAAGTACTTTGTCCAGGCCAAGGGCAAGCACTAAACCTGCGCAATGCAAACGGGCGGCCATGTTTTATGTCCGCCCGTTGGGTTGTTTGAGTTCGAGTTTGCTCAAGTCAAGGACAATTATTGATCCGAGGGATGGTACGTCCCGTGTGCTTGCGCGATTGGGATGAGTGTTGGGTAGAACTGTACAAAGGTCGTATCGACCGCGGCGTGCTGTTCATGACAGGTGTAGCAGTCCGCGGGACGGGGAATCAGCGTGCCCTTGCCAGACGCATCAAAGTGGAAGAAGGCCCATTGGCCGGGGAAGCGTGAGTCTTTTACGTGCGCTTCCATGCCGGCTACGGTCTCTGTTTGATAATGCCCGCTAACGTTGATCGATCCCTAGCTGGCTGCCACACGCTTTTCCAAAATAAAGACGGATTTATCGGGCCATGTACCAGAGGTCAAAAAGCTCTGGTATGCGGACGGATTGACGAACACATTGTCGAAGATGGATTGCCCGGCGGGCGTGGGCTTGGCGCTGTAGCTCATATCGAGTCCCGCGCTCAGATAAATCCACGCCCGGTATTCCGGCGGCAGAATCAGGCTGCCATCCGGCGCATACGTGGGGGCGTCGCTGGCAGCGGCCTGCGGGGCTGCCTTCTACATTGGAGAACTGGAAGCAGCAGGTTGTGGTGGAGATGGCTGGGTGCAGCCGAGAGGTAGAAACAGAAGCGGAGCGATCGCGCCATAGCGGATCATCAGAAACCATCCTTTCCGTGTGGGAATATAAAAATTCGCCCACTTGCAGAGCAGAGACGGCCTATCATGCTTCAGTATTCGGTACGAGGTAGTTTTTCTCTGTGCCGGGCGGAGCCAACCGCTTGCATCCGCCCAGCGCTGGGAAGCTACTGCTCTGTTGCCGTGAAGGGTGTGGAGTCACCGGCAAAGGTCTCCGATCCAGAGAGCACCCACTTGCCCGATGTATTTTGCGTTGCGCTGGTAATGTTGATCGTCGGGGTGCAATTCGTACCGACTGCAACCGCAATGCTCGTAATGGTCGTAGCGCTGACGGGTGTGGCAACGATGCCAATGAGCTGGCTACTGTCCGAGTCAATGACTCCGCCGGAGTCGATGGTCAAGGTCAAGCCGCCACTGCGCGTCGTCGGCGGAGGGGACTGGGTTGTGCAACGCCCACCAATATCCACCCAGCCGTTCGTCGCATACGTTGTGCTGGTGTAGGTGCCCGCGTAGATGTTATTGCCGCCGCAGATCGGGATGGCCCCATCCCAGTAGGATTTATAGGCTGTAGCAGAAGTACCGCCGCCGATGGTAAAAGAGCCATTGGTATCCACTACAGTGATATTTCCCGCTATGGCCGTGGGATTGGAACTGCCATTGCCCAGCACGGCGATGCAACCTGCGCCCGATGGGTTATTCGTCAGAACAACGTCAAAGGTCGGGGTGGTACAGGCAGAATCGTTCGCGGGGCAACCCGTCGCGCCATAGTAGGTATAGCCGCTGGTTTGCGAAGTGCTGGGGGTCAGGCAGAAATTCGCGGGACCATAATTGTCGTTCTTGTTGAACATGCACCCGGTTTTGGCACTGAAATAGTAGGGTGTCCCATTTGCATCCAGCACGTAAGTGCCATTCGAACTGCCCGACCAACTCAATTCGCCGTTCGTGGCCGGCGGGGTTGGAGTGGTTCCACCGGTGCTACTGCCTCCACAACCGGCAAGCAGAAGACCGATCGACAGAGTTAAGGCAGCAAAGAAAACATTGCGTGTACGCATCGTGCACCTCTCGGGATCCCAAATGATCGAGCGATTCGGACAACCACACAGAGAAAGCCGACAAACGATCTGGATGCCAGCGGTTCTATATCCTTGGGTCGATCCGACCGCATTTTTTAAGACGCAGGAATAGGCTAGAGCGATCATTTCCGTTGCGCGTCTCCCAAATGAGATATAAAGTCAGGGAAACAGCACTGGAATGGCAGAACTGGCACGAAAGTTGGGCTGCAATGGCCAAATCAGGCGCGGTGAATGAAAAGCGCTTGCTGCATCTTGTAGGCCAAATCTACGAGGCGGCGATGGATACTGTCGTCATGCAGCAGTTGCCACTGGTCGTCGCCCGGCACTTTGGCAGTGAAAGCTGCCTTTTCCATTTTTGTTTCAAGCCGAGCCATGCAGGCGCAGCCATCCCGGAAAATACCCGTCTGCCGATCGGGACGGGCAATTTCGATTGGAAAGCCTGTATGGCCTACGCCGAGTACTACCACGCGCGCAACGAATGGTATGCGCGCGGCTGGAAGAAAGGCTTTCCTGTAGTCGTGCTCGGTGAAGAACTGATGAGCACGCAGGCGATGCTGCGCACGGAGTGGTCCGACTACTGCAAGCTGACCGGAATGTTCGAATTGATTGGCGCGCAATGCCTAATCACCCAGGATTTGATTGGGGCCATCGGCATCCATCGCCCGCAGGGCGCGCAGTCCTTTGACGAAACCGACCGACGCGCGATGCACTTCGTCCTGCCACATCTGCATCGCGCCTTTCAGATTTATGAGCGTCTGGAGATTGCCGCAACGCGCAGCGCTCTGGCCATCGATATTCTCGATTCTCTTTCTGTGGGCCTGATCTTGGTGGGCGCGGATTCCCGGCTGCTCTTTGCCAGTGATATGGCCGATCGCATCTTGCGCACGGGAAAGTTTTTCTCAACGGAAAAAGGTCGCCTGCGTACCGCGCGCAATCGCAACGGAATCCAACTGCAGCGTCTGATTACTGAAGCCGTTCGCACCAGCGCAGGGTTGATGGGCGGCTCTGGCGGCACGGTGCAACTGGATGGAGACAACCAGTCCTCTTTGGGCGTTCTGGTTTCACCTTTACGGATCGCGCCGCTGGGTTTTGGCCTGATGCAGCCGGCGGCCATCCTCCTCTTCTCGGATCCATTTGCAAAAGCCCTGCTCCCAGAAGCCAAGCTACAGCAAGCCTTTCGCTTGACACCCGCCGAACTCCAATTACTCACCGCCTTGCTGAACGGGCAGAAGCTGAAGGACTATGCGCAAACCGCTGCCATCACCTACGGCACGGCGAGAATTCACCTCAAACACCTGCTGCAGAAGATGGATTGTCACAGCCAGGCGGACTTAGTTCGAACGATTTTGAAAAATCCACTGACGCGCATCGAAGGCCAATTCCACGAGATTGGAAGCGGAATCTCCTGAACGGTTTGGATCAATTTTGCGTCGCGTCAAACGGCGTGGTCTGCCCGGCAAAGCTTTCCGTGCCCACCAGCACCCACTTGCCTGCGGAGTTTTGCGTCATGCTGGTGACATTGACCACGGGCGTACACGAGGCATCCGTCTGCGAAGCCACAACGGCTCCAATTATGGAAGACGTGTTGACCGGTGTGTTCATCGATCCGGTAATCTGGCTGCTTTCTGAATCCACCACACCACCGGAGTCAATCGTAAAGTTCACGTAAGGTGCGCCTGTGTCTCTGGAAGTGATTTGGGTTTGCGCCACACACTTACCACCAGAGAGCGTCCAGCCGCTGGCAAAGGCCGCACTGCTGGTGTCCGTGCTGGTGTACGCGCCTGCATACGGACTGTTGCCGCCGCAGATGGGAATGTTGCCATTCCAATAAGTCTTGTACGCGGTGACTGTCTTTGACGGAGCAGAAAATCCATACGGCGATGTGCCGATCGTTAGTCCCAAGAAGAAGGTTGGATACATAAG
>JAJZCX010000106.1 GCA_021851625.1 Acidobacteriota bacterium
GCCACCGGTGGAGGGTCGCGCCAACGAGGCGCTGATTCTTTTTCTGGCGGAGATGCTGGAGGTTCCACGCAGCGCGGTCACGCTTGCCAGCGGCGAGCATGGACGCAACAAGCGCATCTGCGTCGCAGGCCGTACGGCGGCGCAGGTGCAGAGCGCATTGCGCGTTCCACCTTTCGCAAATGCAGCGAAGGTTGGAACGTCCGGCGGGTGAGAACCGCAGATTCCTCGACTCGCCTACGGCTCGCTCGGAATGACAATAATTGTGTTGAGGCATGCGCGCTCGCCACGCCAAAATTCACTGGATTCAGTGTCGCTGCGCTTCGCAGAATGACGATGCAGCACACGCTCAATTCAATGCGGTTAAGATGAGCGAATGATCTCGCTTTATGCCGAAGTGCTGGCGGCGGTGGTGTTGCTGCTGTTGGCGGTTTCCCTAGCGCGACTGCACACGGTGAAGACGCGCGCGGATTATCTGGTGGCGGGGCGCTCGCTGCCGACGGGCGTGCTGCTCTTTACCCTGCTCAGTTCCTGGATCGGTGCTGGCTCGCTGTTTGCGGGCGCGGAGAATGCGTACTTGAATGGCTTCTCTGCGCTGTGGCTTTCCGCAGGCGGATGGGTGGGACTGGGGCTGATTTACTTTCTTGCGCCGCGCGCACGCCGCTTTGCGCAGTTCACGATTCCCGACCTGCTGGAGGCGCGCTACAACCAGACGGCGCGGCTGCTGGGTGTGGTGGCGATTTTGTTCGCATACACGGCCATTGCCAGTTATCAACTGCGCGGCGGCGGCGACATTCTGCATTTAATTTTCCCCGACACGGTGAGCAGCACGCAGGGCATGGTGTTGGTTGCGGTCTTTGTGGTTGTGTTCACCGCGCTGGCCGGAATGTCTTCGGTTGCGTACATGGATGTGGCCATCGGGCTGCTGGTGACGGGCATCTGCATCGTGGCCACGCCGATGCTACTCCATCACGCAGGGGGATGGGCAGGCGTGCGCGCAGCGCTGCCTGCGTCACATTTTCAAGTGCTCGGCACGATCACCTGGGTGCGCGCAATGGAATTTTTTCTGCCCACGCTGCTGCTTCTGTTGGGCAATCAGTCGATGTATCAGAAATTCTTTTCCGCCAAGTCAGAGCAGGCTGCGCGACAGGCCGTGGTGGGTTGGGTG
Organism: Acidobacteriota bacterium; assembly: GCA_021851625.1. GTDB lineage: Bacteria > Acidobacteriota > Terriglobia > Terriglobales > Acidobacteriaceae > JAJZCX01. The sequence continues at coordinate 1,166 of JAJZCX010000106.1, forward strand.
CTGGGCACCATTTTTCTGGAGACGGTGATCGTGGCCATTGCCGTGATCGGCTCGGCGCTGTATCCGACGGGAGAGGCGCGGCAGAATCCGCGCGAGATTATCGCCTACACCGCGCGGCATGGACTGCCCGCAGTGTTGGGAGCGCTGCTGCTGGGCGCGGTCTTTGCCAAGGTGATTTCGACGGCGAACAATTATCTGTTTTCTCCGGCGACGAATCTGGTGAATGATGTGTATCTGCGCTATCTCAATCCGCAGGCGAGCAACAAAAGCGTGCTGCTGGTTTCGCGTGCGGCGATTGTGGCGCTGGGTGTGTGGACGCTGGTGCAGGCGGCGTACACGCAGTCGATTTTGGAGAAGTCGCTGTATGCCTACACGGTGTATTCCGCAGCGCTGACGCCGGTGATTCTGGCGGCGTTCTTCTCCAAGCGGGCGACGGCGGCGGGCGCGGTGAGTGCGATTGCCGCAGGCACGCTGGTGACGGTTTTTTGGGATGCGGAGTTTGTGCATCGACACCTGCCCGCCTTTTTGGCACAACGCGAGGCGCTGTTTCCGGCGCTGTTGGCCGCGGTGCTGTGTCTGGTCGGTGTGAGTGCGTTCACGGAACGGCCCAGCGCGGAGCAGTTGGCTTCGTTGCACGGCGGATCCGGTGCGGGGTGAACCGCAGATTCCTCGACTCGCTCTCGCTCGCTTGGAATGACAAGGTGTTTGGGGCGTGGGTGCAGCCTTCGTTCAAGATGACAGAGTGTGGATGGCGCGATTCATTTCGCTATGCGACGAGTCATTCTGAGCGCAGCGAAGAATCCAGAAGATATTGGCGCGATGCGTGGAGCCGGAATTCTCTGGATTCTTCGTCGCGTTGCTCCTCAGAATGACTGCATTTTCTGAGGTGCGCTCGCAGAAAAAAATCCGTCAATCTTATCGTTGCAATGGATCGACGGGCGCGTGAATATCCGTGACGCGGATGGAGCGTGCGAGTGTGGGATGTGTTTTGGCCAGCGCTTGATACATTTCCCAAGCCACGCGGCGATAGGCGATGTGGCCCTGCGGAGCGCTGCGCAATTCGGCGATGTAGGCAGCCTCGGCAAAGTCCATCTTGAAAAGTGCGCGGCAGCGTGTACCTAAAGGCAACAGATATTGCGCCGTGGCATTGGCTTCGGGGATGGATGCTTGTGCAATCTGACTGGCGGCGGCGTGTGCGGTGCGCAGCGCGGATTCGTATTGCGCCAGCGGCGCGGCGGGCACGGGCACGTTGGGCAGCATCTCCGGCAGGTCGAAACCGTGCGCGCTGGTAAAGCTCTGCACGGTCTGCACGCAGCGACGATGGCGGTGCATGTCGCGGAAGCCGCCGATGTCCATGCAAATGTCAAAGCGCAGCGCGGCACCGGCGGCGAAGGCGCGCAACATCTCGTCATGGCGACCGCGATGGCGCGTGCCCAGTTCAAGCAACTCCGCGCGTCGCGCTGCACTCAACGCGGCCACGCGCTGGTGAATCTGTCGATAGGAATGGTGCGATGCGCCGTAGAGCAACGTGGCTACGATGTCGATTTCGAGCGCCTCGGCGCGGTCGCCGCTATCCTCGATGAGATCGACGAGCGGTGCGAGTTCGATGGCGACGCCTGCGAGCAATTCGCTGGCAGCCTGCGCCATGGCGGTGTGTGTTTGCAGGGCATACTCGACGGGCGCAGCGTATTTAACCAGCGTGGGTGCGGTTTTGACCTCGCGCAACAGCAGCGCTGCGGCCTCTGCGCCAAGCGCAGGGTCGAGTGCGGCGATCTTGGCATGCAGGGCTTCAAGCGCAGAGTGCTGCACATTCCACGCGGGATTGGCCGCGGCCTCGCGCAGGCGCGTACCCAGAGTGCGCACCTCGGCGTGGGAGTGAGAGAGCAGGCGCGAGACCTGCGTTTCCAGCGTGCGCGCGTTCACGATCTGGCCGAGTGAAGTGTTGGTGGCCAAGGGCAACAGATAGCGGGCAACGTCAAAGGCGCGTGCGCGCAGCGTGCGTTCATAGGCGTCGGGCTGCATCTCCGTAGGCCGGGCGATGCGTTGGCGCAGTTCTTCAAGAATGTTTTGTGAAAAGGATTCGTACGCAGTGAAGAGGCCTTCGATGGTCTGCGTGTAGAGGTGCTCTGCGCTGGCGTTGCCCGCGAAGTCTGGCGTGAACCAGCCGCTCTTGCGGAAATTTTGATAGCGCGTGGAGCGCTCCTGCCCATCCCAGCGCTGCTCGTCCACGAGCGTGATGGCGGCCAGCAGCGAGAGTCGCTCGACGGCGAAGGCGATGTGGGCCAGGTCGGCGATGGAGCGATGGCCATATTGGAAGTAGAAGGTGTTCAGAAACTGTTCGGCGCGCTGGCTGTTCAACTCGCGCAGCGATTCCTTCATGGACAGCGATGAGCGCGAGTACTTGGCCATGGCGTAGGCGAGCACCTCCGGGTCCGCGCCGTGAACGGCGTAGACATCCGTGGCGCTGGCGGCTTGCGTGGAGGCGGTAGGGCTGGGTGCGGCGTTCTGTGCGGTGGGCATCGCTGGCTCGCTCAAGTGCATCGGTGAGGATGGATTCAGGGTATCGCATTGGCGCAGGGCGCGCCGTGGAAAATTCCAGCGTGGGGAATTATAAAATCCAGCCGCCGCCGGTGACCTCATCGCCGTTGTAGAAGACAGCGGCCTGGCCGGGAGTGATGGCGCGTTGCGGCTCGTCGAATGTGGCTAGAACTTCGTCGGGATTTTCCGTGGGGGCCAGCGTGGCCCAGGCGGGCTCGTGACGGTGGCGAATTTTAATTTGCACGCGCATCGGTGCGTCGAGCTGCGCGATGGCAATCCAGTTGACCCGACCGGCGCGCAGCGTGGTGGTGGCCAAATCCTGATTGCTGCCGACGACGACTTTACGTTCTGCTCCGTTGATTTGGAGGACGTAGAGCGGTGTGCCTGCGGCCACGCCCAAGCCCTTGCGCTGGCCGACGGTAAAGTTGTGGATGCCATCATGATGGCCGAGCACGGTGCCATCGGTGGTGACGAGTTCGCCGCTGGTGTCGGGCAGGCTCTCGTTTTGCTCGGCGAGGTAGGCATCCAGAAAGAGTTTGTAATCGCCGCCGGGGATGAAGCAGATTTCCTGCGAGTCGGGCTTTTGCGCCAGCGCGAGGTGATGCTCTTCGGCGAGCGAGCGCACCTGAGGCTTGGTGTGATGGCCGAGGGGAAAGAGCGTGCGGCTCAATTGCTCCTGCGTGAGGCCGAAGAGGAAGTAGGTCTGATCCTTGCTGGCATCGGCGGGACGCTTGAGAATCCAACGGTTGCGCGCGGGGCAATATTCATTGCGGGCGTAGTGGCCGGTGGCGACGCGCTCGGCACCGATCTGGCGCGCGGTGATGAGCAACTGGTCAAACTTGAGGTGATTGTTGCAGAGCGTGCAGGGCACGGGCGTGCGACCGCTGAGATACTCGCTGACAAAGGGGCGGATGACATCCTGTTCAAAGCGCTGCTGCTGGTTGACGACGTAATAAGGGATGTCAAGCTGCTCGGCCACGCGGCGTGCGTCGTAAACATCGTCGAGCGAGCAGCAGCGGCCTTCGGTGGTTTCTGGCATTCCGGGCTGGCCAGCCAGGCGGCGCTGGTTCCACAGTTGCAGCGTGAGGCCGACGAGGTTGTAACCCTGAGCGCGCAGCAGTGCGGCGACGGTGGAGGAGTCCACTCCGCCGGACATGGCAACCGCGATGGTCTCTTGCGTGGGCATGGATTCCTTCATGACGCCACCGGCACGGATGCCTGCGGCTTTTGATACACGGGCGAGAGTTCGCGCAGATGCGCGATGGCTTGCGGCACAAGTTGTATGGCGAAGTCCACATCCTGCTCGGTGGTGAGCTTGGAGAGGCTGAAGCGCAGGCTGGAGCGGGCACGGGCTGCGGGAATGCCCATGGCGGTGAGTACATGCGACGGCTCGCTGGCCCCGGAGGCGCAGGCCGAGCCGCCGGAGATGGCCAGACCCTTGAGGTCCAGCGCGATGACCAGCGCTTCGCCCTCCAAATGATCGAACCAGAGATTGGTGGTGTTGGGCACGCGTGCGACCGTGCCGCTATGCACGCCAGACTGATCGACGCGAGTGAGAATTTCGCGCTCCAACCGGTCGCGCAGCGCGGCGATGCGCGCAACGGAGCCGTCGGTGAGGCCGGTGCGGGCGATCTCCGCTGCCTTGCCGAGGCCGACAATGCCTGCGACATTTTCCGTGCCGGCGCGACGCTGGCGCTCGTGTGTGCCGCCGTGGAAGAGCGGCTCAATTTTGACATCCTTGCGCACGAAGAGCACGCCAACGCCCTGCGGCGCGTGAATTTTGTGGCCGGAAAATGAGAGCAGATGGCAGCCGAGCGCGGCCACATCCAAGGGCAGTTTGCTGGCGGCCTGCACGGCATCGGTGTGGAAGAGCGCTCCGGCTGCTGCGGCGATTTTGGCGATGGCCTCGACGGGCTGAATGGCCCCGGTTTCATTGTTGGCCAACATCACGCTGATGAGCCGCGTGTTGGGGCGCAGGGCGTTGCGGACGGACTCAGCCGTGACGACGCCATTGGCATCGCAGGGCAAGATGGTGACCTCGCGGCCATGCAGGGCCAGATGCTCAGCGGCGTGGA
>JAJZCX010000107.1 GCA_021851625.1 Acidobacteriota bacterium
CCGTTACCCGCATCGGAGTTGTAGGGGTCCACCTTGCACTGCGCTCCATATTTTTTCACCGAGAAGCTGTAGCTGGTGCCATCCTTGGCCACCCAGCCGCACGAGGCCCCGCTCGAGCAAGTGCCCGTGGCAATGTTCATGGGGATTGTCATCAGCACATCCGCACCGGTCGGCACGATGTCCTTCATAAACTGCACAGAGTCCATGCCGGTGGTGCTGAGCGCATTGAAGGTTCCGTTGGAGAAGTACCAGTCATTCGCAGAGTTCTCAAAATGATTGGTCCAGTTGTAGCGTGTGCTGGCGTCACCACCCCAACGTGCCAGTGTGGCGTTGACGGTCTTCATGTCCGACGCCAGCGACGGAAGATCCATGCCATAGATCAGCGGACTGATCGAGTGGCGATTCTCCAGCGCGTTCACGGTTACCTGCACGGATTGCGATGAGGCCGCTGCCGTGGGCATGGCCGAGACCACACTCGACGCAGTACCTGCGCCAGCGGAGTTCACCGCTTCCACTTCGTAGTAGTACGTTGTGCCACCGGTTACGGAGCCGTCCGCATAACTCGTTGTAGTCACGGAACCGATGGATGCAAAGGTTCCCGTACTACTGGTTGAACGCAATACGCTGTAGCTCACAGCGGTCGTCGTGGCCGTCCAACTTAGGCCCACCTGCGCCGTGCCTGCCGTGGCGGTCAAGCCTGTCACCTGCGCGGGTGGAGTCGGCCCTGAAGCAGGTGCCGTCGGCGTCGCCGAGACCACGCTCGACGCAGTGCCTGCGCCAGCGGAGTTTGTCGCTTCCACTTCATAGTAGTAAGTGGTGCCGCCGGTGACAGTTGTGTCCAAGTAGCTGGTCGCCGTGGGCGTGGCAATTTGCGTAAAGCTGCCGCTGCTGCTGGTCGAACGCAGCACAATGTATCCCGTAGCCCCAGTGGCCGTGGTCCAGTTCAAACTCACTTGCGCCACACCACCAGTAGCAGAGAGTCCTGTCACCTGCGCGGGTGGAGTTGGCCCTGAAGCAGGTGCTGTCGGCGTCGCCGAGACCACGCTCGACGCAGTGCCTGCGCCAGCGGAGTTTGTCGCTTCCACTTCATAGTAGTAAGTGGTGCCCGCAGTCACGGCGCTATCGGTATAGGTGGTAGTGGACGACGTGCTGAGCGTCGCAAATGGACCGGCGCTATTGGTAGCACGCAGAATGTTGTAGCCGGTGGCCCCTGAAACGGACGTCCAACTCAGACTCACCTGATTGACGCCGCCCGTCGCGGTTAACCCCGTCACTTGTGCAGGAACGGTTGGAGTGGGATTCGTGATTGTAGTGCCAAGATTGTTACTGCCACTACAGGCGAGTAGGCAGAGCAGAGTTAACGTTCCCATGCAGCGGGCCAAGAACTTGTCAAAAAAAAGCATCCATCTACCTCTACTTGTTATGTAATTTTTCTCTCCTCGCGCGAACTTGCTCTACCACGCCAACGTTACTGAACTTCCAACTGGATCTGCTGTGTGTGCAGCACGGAACCACTCACTCCCGTCACTAGGATCGAGGTGGTCGATTGCGGCGCAGCCGACCCATTGGTAAGCGTACCACCTGCGCACCCATTCAGTCCGACCGACGCAAAGACTGCGCCCCCAGTAATCACACACAGCAACAAGAAGCGGCGGAGCGTGACCGCTCGTTTGCGCGCTGCCCCACCAGCCAGCAGCGGCAACAGCAGCAGTCCAAACGCGATCCCGCCTCCGAATCCATGGCTCTGCCTGCGGCTCTTGGCCGCTGTATGCAGTGGAATCTGGATTGCCAAGTTCGCCGTGGTCGCGCCATCGCCTGCCGCAATAACGGATGGAGTCAAGCTGCAGGAAGCTCCCGAAGGCAGGCCGACGACTCCCAACGTAACTGGACCAGCCAAGGTTCCCCGATTGAGCGGGGCAATCAGAAGTTCCAAGATCGCCGTACCGCCCGGCACTGCCGTCACGGTGGAGGAGCCACCATTGGCCACACCCAGCGAATAATCCCCGCCCTGCAATCCCGATACGCCAGAGTTGTTCATGGTGGGCACCGATGTGCTCCCTGTGAAATTTGGATCGCCTGCGTAGACGGCGGTGAGTGTTTGTATGCCAGCGCTGAGCTGTTGCAAGGAAGGCGTCAGGCTTGCCTGCCCCGCGCTATTCAACGTGGCCGTGCCCAGTTGCGCGCTGCCATTGTAGAAGGCCACCATTCCTGTGGGAATGCCAGCAGGCACGGTCACAGTCGCCGTCAACGTCCCCAAACCGGCACCGCAGGTAACCCCACTGCTGACGACGTTCAGTATGGTGGTGCTGGTGGCTTGGCCAACGATCAACGTAAAGGGCGCGCTCGTGACTGCGGGATAATTCGTATCGCCGCTATAACTGGCCGTAATCGAATACGTGCCCGGCAACAGCGCGGCAGCGCTCATCGTGGCCGAGTCATTCGTCAGCGCCACTGTGGCCAGCGTGGTTGTGCCCGCAAAAAATGTTACCGTGCCCGTCGCCATCTGGCTGCCGCTGGTCAGCGTGGCTGTAAAACTCATCGTGCCGCCATAGAAGGCCGCAGCCGTGCCGCTCAGCGTCAGCGCATCCAAGCCCGCAGTGCCCGTGCCGACCAGCAGCACCGTTTGTGGATTGAGTCCCGCGCCGTTGATGACCACTGAGCCGCGCACCACACCCGCCAACGTGGGTGCAAACGCCACCTGCACCGTGCAACTGGATCCCGCAGCGACGGTGATGGGCGTCGCACCGCAGCTTCCACCGCTAGCCAAGCCAAAGCCCCCCGTGAAGGTCAAGCTCTGCACCTGCATCGAGGCCGAACCGGTGTTGGAGATTGTCAAACTCTTCGCCGCGCTGACCGAGCCGACAGCCTGATTGCCAAAGCCGAGCAATGGCAGCGCAACTTCGCGCACCAATTGATTGCTGCTATCCGCAAAGGCCACGTTGCCCAAAGCATCGGGAGCCACCGCGCGTGGCGTGTTCAACACGGCGCTGATCGCCGCGCCGCCATCGCCGCTGTAGCCCTGCTGGCCCGTGCCGACCAGTGTGTTGATGAAGCCGTTGCTCACCTGACGTAAAACATTATTCTCCGTGTCGGCAATGTAGACATTGCCGCTGGCATCGACCGAAACGCCGCGCGGCTTGGCCAGCGTGGCGCTCGTCGCCGCTCCGCTGTCGCCGCCGTAGCCCAGCGTACCGTTGCCCGCGATGGTGTTGATAACGCCGCCGCTCACCTCACGAATGCGCTGATTGTGGCTGTCGGCAATATAAAGATTGCCGCTCGCATCCACGGCCACGCCCGTCGGCGTATCCAGCCCCGCGCTCGTCGCCGGGCCGCCGTCGCCGGAGTACATCTGCACGCCATCGCCAGCCACCGTCGTGATAAAGCCCGCGCTCACTTTGCGAATGACAAAATTGCCCGTGTCGGCGATGTACACATTGCCGCCCGCATCCACAGCCACAGCCTGCGGCAAAAAGAGCGTGGCCGTCGTGGCCGCCGCGCCGTCGCCGGAGTAGCCCGCCGTGCCATTGCCCGCAATCGTGCTGATCGTGCCGCGGCTCACTTCGCGGATGCGCTGATTGTGGCTGTCCGCAATATAAAGATTGCCGCTCGCGTCCACGGCCACGCCCGTCGGGGTGTCGAGCTGCGCGCTGGTAGCCGCGCCACCATCGCCGCCAAAGCCTTCCACGCCCGTGCCCGCAACCGTGGTGATGATGCCCGCCGCGCTCACAGAACGAATCACATGATTGTTGGCGTCGGCAATGTAGAGATTGCCGCTTTTGTCATACGCCACCGCTGCCGGGGAGGCCAGCGTGGCGCTGGTCGCAGCCCCGCCATCGCCGGAGTAGCCCACCGTATTCGCCGTTCCCGCCAGCCCCTGCGCCGTGTTGCCCGGCTGCACGGAGAGCACCGGCCCCTGCGCCCATGCCGAGACCGTCAGAGTGGCCAGCGCAACCGCCGCACAGGTCAGAATGCACAGATACTGGCTGCGAACTGCATGGCGCGTTTGCACGATATTTTTTACTTCCGGCATGGTTCTCTTCCTAATCTCTCTGTACAGATCCAGCAACGCTCTCGTCACTGCAAGCGCGCCGTCACTCCCAAACGTTTGCCATTCCAACCGAAGCAGCCACGCACCCCACGCTCATCATTTCGAGTGCGCCGTACTCCCCATACGCTGTCATTCCGAGCGAGGGAGCGTAGCGACCGAGTCGAGGAATCTGCGGTGGTTCTTCACAAAACTCAAACCACAGATCCCTCCACTGCGCGGCTGCGCCGCTCCGGTCGGGATGACAAAGTCTCCTCAATCGGCTCTCACTAGCTGCGCGAAGGGAAGAGGCCCTGCAAGGCAATAATAAAGTTCACCGTCAGGAATGGCTGAATGTTTGCATGGGGCAGGTTGCCGCCTGCCGGAGCAGAGTTCACCGGAGCCATGGTCTGTCCTGCGGTTGCGGCTGATGCGTAAGCAGGGTAGGGTGTCGGTGGACGGCCCGTTCCGCTATTCACTATCGCCGGATAAGCGTTTGCCGGACTGTTCGCCGTGGCATCTGTGGTTGCGCAGGGTGTCGCCACCGTGTGCAAGTGCTGCGGCATCTGGTTCGCCAGCAATGTGACATTTTCCACGCCGCCATTTTGTCCAATCACATACGGGCTGAGGCCATTGCCATTGCCCGTGTGGATGGGCACGCGCCCTCGCAAGTCGGGCAAAGCGAAGGTCTGCACGCCGTCGCCGCCGTAGGTGGTGCCCAGCAACGCAAAAAGAGCGGAGTTCTGCGCGATCGACAGCAACTGCCCATTGCACAGCGCCCAGCCTTGCGGAGCAAAGTTAAATCCGACCATCAGAATCGTTCCGAGATAAACGTCCATGATTCCATTCCCTTTCTACGGTTGCGCTGCGTTAGGGGAGATCGCCACGGTCTTACACCAAATGGCAAAGTGCGTACTGCAAATCTACTCACAAACCAATCCAACATCGACCAAGTCGTATGGTGCGTTCGCTGTTTCGCTGAGATAAAGGCTGATTTGATCTCCTGCCGTTACAGAGAAGGTGTTCGTTGTGTTCTGGCAAGTTTGCGTATTGCCGTCTGTCGTAACAGTGCACGCCATGCTCGTAGATGCTCCATTGTGATAAACGGTAATCGTCGTCGTATTGGAACCTACGCCTGCTAAGCTGGACACATTACTTACGGCAACATTAAGCGCCTTCATCGTGCAGCTGACGGGAAAATCAGCAAATGTACCAAATCCTCCATAAGAGGAAGCGGTAGATCCAGGTGGGATACCTGGATTCGGCGAGGCATATTGAGTTGTACCAGAAGTAGGATTTTCGAACTCCACGTGCGTATCGAAGGAGTTGACCCCGCTGCCATTCGCGCCTTGAGGAACAGTAAAGTTCAACACGGCGGCACCGGAAGTTCCGGAATTTGTGACGCTGGCGCTGGTACCAGGCAGTCCGGTGGTCGTGCTGCCGACTGTAATTGTTGCCGCGGCACCTTGTGGGCCGGTCGCGCCCGTCGAACCCGTCGCGCCCGTGGCTCCAGTGGATCCCGTGGCTCCTACTGCACCCTCCTTCGCCAGCAGCGCCCAATGGCCGCCGGAACCTGCTACATCCGTGGGAGGATCTATGTTGGTATTCGCCGCCAGCGCAACGTAGCTGGAGCCGGTTGCAGAACAGGTCGCACAAAAGACAGCATCGCCCACCGCGTAGGGAGTGGAGCTTGACCAATTGCCCATGAAGCTGGCCGGTGGA
>JAJZCX010000108.1:0-1624 GCA_021851625.1 Acidobacteriota bacterium
GCGCGGGCAATCCGTCGGCCAGCATCCAGTCCACCAGCGCCTGCGGGTCGAGCATACAGTTGGCGGCATCGCGCGTGGCTGCAGGAGTCTTCAAAAATGCGGGCGAAAGCAAAATCTGTCCACAGCGCGCGGCCAGGTCGTGCTGCTGAATGAAAGTGCGTGCGAATTCATAATCGGCGCGGTGGGTGAGCACAAACTTCACTTCATCGCGTTGCGTCAGAGCATCGAGATTGGGCAGATGGAAGCGCGTGTTTTCGCCGGAGCCGGGGCATTTCACGTCCATGATCTTGTGCACGGCTTGAGGCACGGCAGCCAGCGGACGTTCGCCACTGGTCTCGATCAGCAGCGTGTAGTTTTGCGCGAGCAGGCGCTCCATCAGCGGCAGCAGTTCGCGCTCTTGCAACATGGGTTCGCCGCCTGTGAACTCGATCAAGCGCACGGGAGTCAGCGCGGCAATGGCCGCTTCCACTTCGGGCTGCGTGTAGGCTTTGCCGCCGGTGAAGGTATATTCGGAGTCGCACCAGGAGCAGCGCAGATTGCAGCCAGCCAAGCGCACAAAAATGCACGGCAGCCCGGCGAAGCTCGACTCGCCCTGCACGGATTTGTAGAGTTCAATCAGGCGCACGGAGCTACTCGTAATAAGTGGCGGTGGTGGAGCTGGTTTCAAAGATGGTGCAATCCTTGACGCCGACGCGACCGCCGGTCATCTCGCTCAGTTGACGGTTGGTTTCGTCAAAGAAGTAGCGCGCCAGGTTTTCCGCTGAAGGATTGATGGTGGTGAACGGCTCCAAATCGTTGATCATCTGGTGGTCGAGGTATTCGATCACAGGGCGCATCACCAGCTTCAACTGCTTAAAGTCCAGCAGCAGTCCGGCGGCGTCCAGTTCTTTTCCGCGCAACGTGACGCGAACAACGTAGTTGTGTCCGTGCGGATTTTCGCATTTTCCGCGGTAGTTGCGGAGGTAGTGGCCGGAGGAAAACTCGGCCTCCACGGTGACTTCGTACATGCAATCCCCTTGCAGCCGCGTAAGCGCGACCCTAGTCGTTTCTCCTCCATTGTAGCCGGGGATGGCTGGTGTGCGGTGAATGGCCGCGCAGGCTTAGAGTGCGGCGGCGGCCATGGCTTGGGCGGGCCAAAGATTCTGCGGCAGTCCGCCTAGGATTTGCTGCTGTGTAAATGCGCCGTTCGGGCCGGTCACAACTTCCAGCAGGTTGTGTTTTTCCACCACAGGCGTATTAGAAATTAGAAGGCAATTCACATCGCGCTTGCCATTGTTCAGCGTGCGGGTGGCGTGCAGCGGTTGCTGTTGGATCAACGCCAGCGCACCTTCGACCGCTGCCTTGGCCAGCAAGGGGATGGGCTTGTAGATGGACATACTCTGCTCGCCGCGCAGAATGCGCTGCGTGGCACCCAGCAAGCCATCCTGACCGGTCACCAGAACGGAGCCGCGCATTCCGGCATCGTTCAACGCCTGGCAAGCACCTTCGGCGATGTTGTCCGATGCGGCCAGCACGCAGGCGATTTGAGGACACTTCTTGAGCGTTTCGCGTGTTACTTGCCATGCCTGGCTCATGCTCCAACCGTCCATCCACGCTTCTGCTACGGGATGAATCTCGCCTGCAT
>JAJZCX010000108.1:1634-5726 GCA_021851625.1 Acidobacteriota bacterium
GCCTGCATCGATAGCCGCTTGCATGAATTTTTGTCGCTGTTGCCGAATGAGAATGGCATTGTTGTCCTTTGCATCGCCGTCCAAGATGATGTAATTGCCGCGCGGCGCGTGTTGCAGGGCATAGCGGTTGAGCAATTCGCCGACCTTGAGGGTGTCAAAGCCAACGTAGAGCGGCAGGTCACAGCTCAAGATCATGCGCTCATAGGCGATCACGGGGATGCGGCGTTGGCTGGCCGCTTCGACGGCTTTCGCCGCAGCCACACCATCCAGCGCAATGATGATAAGAGCTTTCACGCCTTCGGCTACCAGCTTTTCGCATTGCTGATTCTGGCGCACGGCGCTGCTGCTGGCATTTTCCACCACGACATGCACGCCCATGTTTCTGGCTTGTGCGGGAATTTCATTCACATCCCGTGCCCAGCGTGGATCGATCATCGAGTGTACGGAAAGCCCAATCTTGATGTTGGCCCCTGTCGTTGTCATCATGGAATGATTCCTCAATTCCTTGCGTTGGACCCGGTTTCAGCGGCGGCTCGCGGGCCAAGACGCGGAAGCTCTCATCTCAGGATCGTTTATCGGCAGTAGGCGGAGAAACATGAAGTGGAGATATCGTGCCAGGTCGGAGGCATTACTGCGTGGGGCCGGGGCGCTTTGTGCGCTGTTTATGATGGCGGCTGGCCTGCTCAAATAGATCGGTCACTGTGCCGACCAGCGCCGTAATGGCCGCGCCGAGAAAAAAGAGAATTGCCAGAATTCTCCACGTGGCCGCTTCGCCCGGAAGGCCGGTATCGGGCGCGCGATGCGCCAGAAAGAAGCCTGTAAAGAGGAGCGAGAAGAGCAGCAAGGCTCCGGCAAGAACATAAAAATTTTTGGACATGGAAGCCTCCCCCGCACCGGCTCTTCTAGTTTAGTCCCGAGGTGTTTGTGGATTTGGCAAGCGCTAATTTTGCGCAGAAGCATTTCTCTCAGCGGCCTGTTTCGTTCGAGACGTGCTCTGCGGCAAAGAATTCCTCGACATCGCTGATGCGCTGCGTGATGCGATATGGCGGCAGACTTTCCATAAAGATGCGGCCGTAGCGCTGGCGATGCAGGCGCGGGTCCAGCATCACCAGTACGCCGCGGTCGTGCAGCGAGCGGATGAGACGGCCAAAGCCCTGCTTGAGCGTGAGCACAGCGCTGGGAATTTGATACTCGGCGAAGGGGCTGCCGCCGTTGGCTTCAATGGCTTGCATCCGCGCGGAGACGACCGGGTCACTGGGCACGGCGAAGGGCAGTCGATCGATGATGACGCAGCTCAACTGCTCGCCTTGCACATCAACACCCTGCCAGAAGGAAGATGTGCCGAAGAGCACCGCATTTGGCGTGGAGCGGAATTGATCGAGCAGTGCGCTGCGCGGCGCATCGCCCTGCAAGAGCAGCGGGAAGCCGACACGCGCCAACATCCGCTCATGCACCTCGCGCATCTGGCTGTAGCTGGTGAACAGGCAAAAGGCGCGGCCCCGCGTAATCTCCAGCACTTCGCGGATTTTGTCCACGGCGGCTTCGACGAAATTTGTCTCGCGCGGATCGGGCATCTCCGGCGGTAAATACAGCAGCGCCTGTTCACCGTAACGATAGTGTGAGGGCACGACCAACTCGCGCGCGTTGGTGACGCCCAGCCTGCCGCGCAAGTGCTCAAAGTTGTCCTGCACGGTAAGCGTGGCCGAGGTGAGCACAACGGCGGGCACGGTTTCAAAAAGCTGCTCGGTCAAAAGATCAGCGATGGCAATCGGCGTGGCTTGCAGCCAGATGTTGCGCACGCCCGTGCGCAGACCGCCCGCGCTGCGTCGCTCGATCCAGAAGACGTAGCTGCGGTCGTTAGACTCCAACAAAAAGACCAGTTGTCGCTGCAACTCCTGCGCGCGCTTTTTCAAGCCAGCCGCTTCGTCCACGCCGCGCAGCCGGTCCAATTCTCCGGTCAGGCGCTCCAACATGTTGGTCACGCCCATGTATAGGTCGCCGGAGTTTTCTAGAAACTCCTCGCGGTTCGGGAAGGGCATACGACCATCGCCGCCGTTACCGCGCGGCTCCGGCAGTGCGGAGAAAAACAAGCGCGCCCGCTCGCGCAACAGTTGCGCCGCATCCGCCAAGCCGTTCGAGAGTGCTTGTTTGGCGCGCAGCAGCAATTCCACATCGCGGGCCAACTCTTCAAAACGCAGATTGCCCACGCTGACGCCAAAGTAGCTGGAGGCAATGTCCTCCAACTCATGAGCTTCATCAAAGATCACCGCTGCGGCATCGGGCAGCACGGCGGCATCGGGCGCGCCCTGGGTTTGATGGCGCAGCGCCATATCCGCAAAGAAGAGATGATGATTGACGATAACGATGTCGCTCTCCATCGCGCGGCGGCGCATTTGCGTGATGAAGCACGGCTCAAAGTTCGGGCAACTGGAGCCGAGGCAGGCCTCCGTGCGCGCATCCAAGCGTGGCCACAGCGGACTGTTCTCTGGCAGCGTGACCAGTTCGGCGCGGTCGCCGGTCGTGGTCGTTTGCTCCCAAGCGCGGATGGATTCGTATTGATCGACCATCTGCATTCCGGTCAGAATTGGCTGATCGCGCAGCGCGTAGAGCTTGTGCCGACAGAGATAATTCGCGCGGCCTTTCATGTAAGTCACGTTGAGCGGGCCGAGCAGCGACTCCAAAAACGGAATGTCCTTGAAGAAAATCTGCTCTTGCAAATTGCGCGTGCCGGTGGAGACGATGACGCGCTGACCCATACGCAGCGCGGGCAGCAGATAGGCCAGTGTCTTGCCAGTGCCCGTGCCTGCTTCGACGATCAGGTGGCGTTTTTCCGTCAGCGCGCGCTCGACGGCGCGAGCCATCTCCAATTGTCCGGGACGAAACTCATACGGCAGGCCGGAATTGGACAGCAGTCCGCCGGGCGCAAAAAAGTTTTGCAGCGTGGGCAATGCGGCGGGCGTGGAGGCGTCGTGAGTCACAGAAAAATCAAGCGGAGCCGTTTTTGCAGCACTGGTTCCTATAATAGAGAAGTAGAGCCAAAATCATCGCACACGAAGGCCCATCTTATTTATGCGCACAGCCGCCCGGAAAAAATCCGCACGTAGAAAATCCACGGCTGCCCGCCCGCCCTTACGCAGCGCCCCCCAGGGCGCAGCACAGGCCGCACTGCCCGGCATTGCCATTGTGGGCCGACCCAACGTGGGCAAATCCACGCTCTTCAACCGGCTCACGCGCTCGCGTCGCTCCATTGTGGGCGACGAGCCAGGCATCACGCGCGACCGCATCTACGGCATGGTGGAGTGGCAGGGACGCACGGCGCGCCTGATCGACACGGGCGGCATTGTTCCCACGGATGCTGCGCTGATTCCTTCGGAAATCTTTCGTCAGGCGCGAGTGGCGTTGGAGGAGGCGCACGCGATTATCATGGTTGTCGATGGCCGCACGGACTTGGCCGCGCCAGACATTGACCTCGCACGCTTGCTGGTGCGCAGCGGTAAGCCAGTTTTTTTGGCCGTCAATAAAATGGAGACCGACACACTGCTTGTGCAGGCGGAGAATTTTCGTTCCTTGGGCTTTCCTCATCTGTTGTCTGTCTCTGCGGAGCACGGCTTGGGCATTGCGGAGTTGATGGAGGCCGTCTTCGCCGTGTTGCCGCACGTGGAGCCAGAGAGTGCGGATGCCGAAGCGGCTGCGCCGAGCGAGGACGAGTCCGCAGCGGAGCCAGCAGCGCCCGCGCCGCAAGAGGTCAAGGTTGCCATCATTGGTCGGCCCAACGTGGGCAAGAGCACGATGCTCAACGCGCTGACGGGCAGCGAGCGCGCCATTGTTTCTCCCGTCGCAGGCACCACGCGCGATGCGGTGGATGCAGTGGTCACGCACAACAACATGGACTTTCGCTTCATTGACACGGCAGGAATTCGGCGCAAGGGTAAGACCACGCTGATGGCAGAAAAACTCTCCGTGGTGATGGCGCGCAAGCATCTGGAGGCAGCCGATGTGGCGCTGTTGATGATCGACGCAACCGAGGGCGTGACGGCTCTGGATGCGACCATCGGCGGCTACGCGCATGAGAGTGGCCGCTCGGTGATTGTC
>JAJZCX010000109.1 GCA_021851625.1 Acidobacteriota bacterium
ACAATAAAAGCCGCTTGTTGCAGAAAAGATCTGCGAACAAGCGGCTGGGTGTTCCTGCTACATTTTTTTACTTGGAGGATTGTTGCTTGCGACGCTCTGCCCAGCGCTTCTTCATGGCGTCTGCAATGCGTTTGCGGCCTTCCGCACTCAGGCGGCGCTTCTTGCGTGCAACCTTGGGAGCCTTAAATGGATCGGCGGGCGGGCGTCCAACACGGCCTTTGCGGACAGTGCCGCCACTGCCAAGGAGCAGAGCCTTGGCCTGCTGTAAGCGAGAGATTTCCGCGTCAATTTCCTGAACGATTTGGTGAGTTTGCACGTATCCTCCTGAAAATTTCTATTGTCGATGCAGTAAGTCTGCCCACGGGAAGACTTACGAAAGTAGCGTTTGTGGCAAGCAAAAAAATGCCCAGTAACTATTACCACCTCTGTTAGACAATACAGCAGTTCACTTATGGAATGCAAATTAGTCAAGATATTTTCCGCGAGTTACTGGCTGCGTCGAGTTGGCCGATGTGCAAGAGGTCTACGCAGTTCGGCGTACAATCACGGAGTTGGGGGTCTGCTCGTTTCCATCATAATGTCAAAGAAACAGTATAGGGGGATGCGCGTGAATCAGAACGATAAAAAATCAATCATCTGCACAGTTTGTTTCCTGTTCTTCTTGGTTATTGGCGCAGGTTCCAGTTGGGCGCAAAATAAGGTGAATGTAACCGTTGATGCGGCCAAGCCCGTCAATATACTTACCACCACAACCGTAGGAATTTACACGCAACTTTCGGAGGCGAACTGGCTGAATCCCCAGGTCTACGCCCTGCTCCACGTGGCTGGATTCACTGCGGTGGAGTATCCCAACGGTTGGGATGGGCAAGCGGATTTGTACCACTGGTCCACCAACAAAAATATGAAGTGGGAGAACTCCAATCCGCCCAAAGTGGATTTGCTACAGCCACAGAACAACACCGGAAACTTTGCACCATTCGCCCAGGCGCTCGGTGCTGCTGTCATTCAAGTCAACTACGGAACCAACCTGCAAGGCACTGGCGGCGGTGAACCCAAGGAGGCTGCGGCATGGGTTGCCTACGCCAATGGCGATCCGGCCAGCACGCAGAGCATCGGCAAGGACTCCACCGGAACCGATTGGAAGACGGTGGGCTACTGGGCCAGTCTGCGCGCATCCACCCCGCTCGACAAGGACGATGGATATAATTTTTTGCGCATTCATCACCCGCTACCACTGCACTGGATGCTGTGGTCCATTGGCAATGAGGTTTATAACAACGGATATTATGGTGCGGATCATGCAACGGAAACAGATTTGCACGCGCCCTATCCAGACAACCCCAAAGACAACGGCAAGCGGCGCAAGAATACGAATCTTTCTCCGACCTACTATGGGCAGAGGCTGAACGAATATGCGCAGGCAATGAAGGCCGTTGATCCCAAGATCAACATTGGTGCCTCGCTCAACCTTCCTCCCAACGATTATGGGTGGGGCGAGGATTGGGATCGGGATGTGCTGAAGGCAGCGTGCGCGAACATTGATTTT
The DNA here is from genome assembly GCA_021851625.1 of Acidobacteriota bacterium. GTDB lineage: Bacteria > Acidobacteriota > Terriglobia > Terriglobales > Acidobacteriaceae > JAJZCX01. The sequence goes on from JAJZCX010000109.1 coordinate 1,547, forward strand.
GTCTCGCTGCATTGGCATCCCAGTGACACGTTGCCGCCGGATTGGAAGAAGCTCGATGAGGCCAAGGCCCTCGCTGCGCCGCAAATCCAACTGCCAAAAACTGTTGCAGAGTTGCTCTACCTCTACAAGAAAAACTGCCCCTCTGGGCACACGCCGCGCGTGGCGTTTACAGAGATGTCCATTGCGGATTGGGCCAAGCCACAGTCCCCCGTGGTGCCTGCGCTCTTTGCCGCAGACTCCCTGGCTCTGGCTGCCGAGATGGGCACGCTCAATGCCGACTGGTACCAACTCCATAACAATGGGCTGTTGACGGACGACAACAAGCCACTGCCTGCCTACTATGGCGTGCAAATGCTACACATAGTTGCCTACGCTCCGGGGGATGAGTTTCTCACTGCCATCTCCAGCGATGCAAATGTCAGCGCTTACGCTACGCTGCGCCGCAATGGACTGTACGGTCTCATGCTTATCAATAAAAATCCATCCACACCTGCCAGTATTCATGTTGACTTCAAAAATGCTGCTTTCGGTGGGAATGGGCTGCGCTTCGATTATGGCTTGGAACAGAGCAAGGCCAACGCTCCGATGCAGAAAGCGCAGATGACGGGTATCGGCAAAACGATGGAGATCACGGTGCCTCCATACTCCATCACCGATGTGTTGATTTTGCCGGAGAAGAAGTAGAACAAAAACAGGGCCGACGGAGGGTTGCCCCCATCGGTATCTGTTTGCACAAAATTTTGGCCCATGGGGAAGGAAATCCTACTCCATGGGCCAGCTTGTTTTTGGGAGGTGCAATGCGACATCCCAGTTCGCATTGCAGTCTCAGGGTGCACACCTACGCAATTACAGGAGTCGCTTTTCCTTATCTGTGGAGCAAGCGCTCTGCTGCAATGGCAGGGATGATGAGCCAGCAATGGACTCTTCCGGGTCAGGTTCATTGCCGTGGCGAATGGAGAGCCGCAGCCCATCCATCGTGCTTTGCTTGTCGTGTTCGTAGGCTGTGGCTAGTCGCGTCAGTGCGTAACTGACAATGTCACAGTGGTGCAGGCTGGACATATCAGGGTTCTTGCGCATATCCAGCCACAATTGATGCACGGCCTGCACATCGTCTGCTTGCAGCGCAGGTGCGTGTGGGCCTATGTGGAAGACCAGCGCCTCGCCATTCGGTTGCACCACATAGAAGCCGAACTGTTGCTTCGGTTCCTTCTGTGCCTCCCAAGCCTGGCCCATGTGGTAAGCCTGCTCTTGCGCGGTGAGCTTATTCGACTGCCCGGCAACCACAGCGGAGGCTTCCAGGGAAATCGCCGTCTGTACCAGTGCGGCAAAGACGTCGCCTGCAGGTACCACGAGCAGCGAAATATGTTTGCCATAGCCTTCTGCAACGGCAACAGCCTTGGTAAAGACCATCTCTTCGTGCTCACTGAAGATTTGACTTTCCGGGCTAATGTATTCTGGTCCGCCCGCGCCCATGAGTCGTGCAGCCAGCACAACGATATCCTGGCTGTCGTCGGTAACACGGCTCAGCGTCCAGCGCAGCGATGTGGGTACATCCGGGTCGCGCATGGTGACCACCACGCAGCCGGGACGAATTTGCAGCGCCTCGCGGCTGACGTCATCCTCCTGCTCCAGTTGAAAATGTTCCTTCATCTTCCGCGCGGTAATGGCGTGCCTGCGCACGTTGTCCTTTTCCGAGATGGTAAAGACGATGTAGAAGGTCAGCGCAAAAATGATGCCGCTCACCGTTGCCACTTCTTTGGTAAACAGATTCACCAATGCCGTGGACAGCAGCACCAAGAAGATGCAGAACAGTCCAAGAGGAGACTCTACGCCGGCAATCTTAAGGTTCAGTGGAACTTTCCAGCCGCGTTCGCCGTGATACTTCCAGCGCAACACCAGCATGGCCAGACTGTTGAAGGTGAAGCTCCAGATCACGCCGAAGGCATAGGCTTCGCCGATGGTGATAATGTCGCCGCGGCTCACGATAATGGTAAACAGTTGCAGCATCGTGACTAGATTGACGATGCGCGACGGCGTGCCAAAGCGCTTTTGCGGTTTGCGGAACCAATCGTGCAGCACGCCATCTTCGGCCACGCGCATCAGCACGCCCGTGGAGCCGATGATGGACGTATTCACCGCGCCGGCAAGAATCAAAAAGCCCACGATCACAACAAAGACGCGCAACGCAATGCGCAAAAACAGCGGGCCAAACATATACATGGCCAGCCCGGCAATCAAGTTGTTGCCATAGACGGAAACGCGAACCTTGTCCGGGATCAGCATGACCGCCAGCAGGGAAGCGCCGCCAGTAAAGATGAAGCTGTAGAGCGCAATCACGATCGCTGCGCGCTTCAAGTTCTTCAGCTTGGGATGCTCGATTTCTCGATTGACCTGTGCCAGCGACTCTTCGCCGCTCATGGCCAGAACGGAGTGACCAAAGGCCATCAGCACTCCGAAGAGGCCAAACTTGGTCACCAGCGATGTGTGCTTCAAGAAACCGAAGGTCTCTGGATCAAAATGTAAATTCGACGGTATCGGCAGCGGTGGCATCTTCACACCGAAGTGCAGCACGGAAAGAATGCCCCACCCCATCACGATGACCACCATCAGCGTGGTGATCTTCATAACGTCGAGCGCCTTCTGACTGGACTCTTCAATGCCCTTGATGTTCTGCCACCAGAAGTAAATCGTGACGATGATCGCAATGAATGCGGAGGTAGCGTTGATGGGCAATTGCAGTGGAGCAGCGGTCGTGCCAATGATGGAAACGGGAAAATTGTGATGCTTGGCGGCCAGAGCCAGCAGTTCATTCAATAAACCAACAATGTATTGTCCTGCGGACACACCAGAAACCGGGCCGGTCAGAACATAGTCGAACATCAGCGCTGAGACGCTGACCTTGGCAAAGGTGCCGCCCAAGCCTTCTTTGACGATGCGATAGACGCCGCCGCGCGTGAACATGGAGCAGCTCTCCACATAGACCGCGCGCACGGCAAAGGAGAAGAGCATGACGCCGAGAATGATCCACGGAGCGCTCTTGCCAAAGTCCTGCTCCGCGATGCCGCCTGCATAAAAGGCGGAGGAGGCCAGATCGTTTAAGACAACGGCTGCGGCCTTCCAAAAGGAGATGAAGGTGAGCATCACCGTGGATGCAACAACGAGACGAACTCGATTATTGGACTGCGGGAGAGTGACGGTACGATCGGCCATGGGAGTGAACGAGCATTCCTACTGCCCAGCACCGCATCGCGGCATGTGGGCTATGTTAAAACCATAGTCAAACAGGATAGCCGTGCTTCTTGGCGCGGCCTCTAGTCTTTGGATTCTCTCGATGCGTTTTACTCGCCGAACAGTTCCGTCAGGTCTTCAATAAAACTGACCACCACAACTATGGCAGAACCAGCCAGACCCACCAGAAACATCCAGACAAGGAAATGTTCGAGAAATTTCAAGGCATACATAGCTGCAAGTCTACTCCCGCATCGCCAAAAACGTTCATAAATAATATCGATAGAGTCTATTCAGAAAATGCGATGTGCCGTATGGGAACAGGACCGGAATCCTCAAGTGTAAGCGCAGCAAAATTCGTGCGAAAAATCAGGCAGCGTAGATGATAGACTGCATCCTGCCATGGAGCATGCCCGAAACTTCGTTGCCAGTTTACTGGCAGCTTGCAGCGCATTTCTGCTTGTGCTTCCGTTTCCTATTGCGGGGCCTGCACCGCTGTGGCGGCAGCAGATCGCATGGTTGGCGCTCGTTCCATTACTTGCGGCACTACTGCTGTTCAGTCGCACAGAGCGTGGCTGGCGTTGGATCGCGCGCAATCTCCTGCTCGGTTATTTCTGTGGTGTGCTTTGGTACGCGGGTACCTGTTACTGGGTGTATCCCACGATGTACCTCTACGGAAATCTTCCCCGTCCGCTGGCAGGGGGCATTCTCGTACTCTTCTGTCTGTACCTTGGACTGTACTTCGCACTCTTCGCACTGCTGGTCACGTTGACGCATCGCGCCACGGGTCGCTTTGCGTGGACACTCTTCTTCACGCCCTTCTTATGGGTGGCCATGGAGTTGGCTTGCGCGCGCATCACCAGTTTTCCGTGGAATCAACTTGGCGTCTCGCA
>JAJZCX010000110.1 GCA_021851625.1 Acidobacteriota bacterium
CAATCGGAATGCTCTGCGATGAAAGCGACGTAATGATGGCGTTGTGTCCATAGCCAAACTCCAAGTCATTGACGAGGGAGTTGGTGATATTGGAGGTCAAGCGACCCATCACACTCTTGGAAGGCTGGCTCCAATCCGAGCTGATCGGACCGAGCGAGTTGTCACCCCAGAAGAGGCCTGGGTTCGGCCCAGGGGCTGTCCAAGAATCATTTGTCCAGCTAAATGTGGCATGATTCTTCGGAGTGATGTCATAGTCGGCACGTACATGCCACTCGGACCAATCTGGTTTCTCCTTTTCCTGAGCGACCCAGTTATACTGATTCGCAATCAAGCCGCCATTGGCCACGGTGGGAGCCGGATAGAATGTCGCCAATGCCCTGCCAGCCGGGTCGGGATTTGTAATCTTCTGGTTCGACTCCAAGTTCACAGCGTTGGTCGTTTGGCCGTTCTGCTGTTGATTGAAGGCCGGGACCTCGACTTGGCACTGATCCTTCACGCCAACCGAACCCGTACCCAAGTTGCCCTGGGCATTCAGTGTTGGAGTTGCATAAGCACTAAAGTCGCCGCCAGCTTCTGCAGTGGTAGGAACGCAAGCTTCATTGGCGACGCCCTGAATCTGCTTGTTCCACTCTTGGTTCCACCAGAGGAAGAGCTTATTCTTCAGAATCGGACCGCTGACGTTGTATCCGAAGTCATTCCGGCGCAACTCCGCCTTGCCCGTCTTGGCGTTCTTAGAGAACCAATCTTCCGCAGAAACGGCATCGTTGCGGCCTGCATAGAAAAATCCGCCGTGAATCTGATTGGTTCCTGACTTGGTCGTGATGCTGATGATCGCGCCATCGGCCTGTCCGTATTCCGGACCATAGGAGTTGGTGATGATCTTGAACTCAGCAATCGTGTAGATGGAGGGGTAGACCAGAATCGTGCGGCCAGAACCCACGTCGTTGTTGTTGACGCCATCCACCAAGAAGAGGTTGTTGTTGTAAGGGTTGCCGTTGACAGAAAAGTCCGCGCCGCCCTGCAAGCCCTTGTCAATACCGTCAAACGATCCCGCCGTGGAAACACCGGGGGACAGCGTAACCAAGTTCATGAAGTTCTCACCGTTCAGCGGCAATTCCTTCACTTGCTTGCTGCCAACGATGAAACCCACAGAGGACGAGGTCGTCTGTACTTGCAACGGATTGGCGGTCACCACCACCTTCTGGCTCACGCCGCCGACGCTCAGCTTGGCATCCACGCGCGTGTCCGTTGAAACGTGGACGGTTACGCCGTTGGCTACGAATTCCTTAAATTTCGACTGATCGATGGTCACCTGATATGTGCCAACCTGCAACTGCGGCACAGAGTAGTTGCCCTGGTCGCTGGTCGTGGCCGTGTGCACCTCGCCGGTTCCCGTGTTGACCACTGTGACGGACGCGCCAGAAAGCGCAGCTCCAGTGGCATCCGTAACGGTGCCGTCAATGGTTCCTGAATAAATCTGCGCATGCAGGCTACTTGCACAGAACGCCTGCAGAAGAATGACGAGTGCCGCGCCCCAGAGAACCCGCAAAAATGCGCGTCCTGTGGCATTCGGCTTCGCCGCTCCAGATCGATGTAACATGCCTACCTCCAAAGAGTGTGTTGCAAAGTTTGTTTGTGTTGCACCCAAAAACTCCACCCCATGCAACTCTGGGTGGGCCTCTGGGCAGGGATATCGTTATCGTTGTACCGCAAATTGTGTTTACGCCCCACAATAGAGCATTGTCAACAAAAAAAGACTAAAGGCTTATACTCTTGAAAATATAGCCATTCAATTGATTTTGTTGGATCAAAAATTTCGAAAAATCCCCCTCAGATTTGCCGGAATATAGCCGGGATTTTCTCCCTATGTCAACACTTTTTCTTCGTTGAATTGTTAATGTAATCCTTGAAAAGGCTTCCTGCGGATTTCATGATTTTTCATTATTCATTCGATTTTTATTGCAGAATCTCCGATCCGTGAAAGTCATCGCGATGATTGATACCATATTGCGCAGATGTCCCGTTGGCTGAGACGCGTGTTGTGCTGGTCCGTTCTTCTGCTGGCCCCCACGCGGGCTTGGACGCAGCTCTCCACCAGCGACCATTTAGCCGACCCTGGCTTCTGGCCTACGCAACCCGCTCGATATCGCACCGAATATGTGGGAGACGCCGCCTGCGCGCAGTGCCATACGTCGATAGCCGCGTCCAGCCGGCAGACGCAGATGGCACATGCCTTGCTGCCTGCTTCAGCATCCGATGCACTGCAAACACACCCGAATCTGTCATTTTTATTCCAGCGCTATCGCTATCAAATTGCGACAAAAGATTCTGTGGCCAACTACTCCGTTTCAGACGGAGCACACGTGCTGCATGCACAGCTTCTTTGGGCTTTTGGCGTCGGCAGGGTTGGGCAAACCTATCTGTACAAGCGGCCAGATGGCCAGTTTTACGAGGCGCGCGCCACGTACTTCCCCAGCCTGCAAGGGCTGAACTTTACGCCTGGCCGCGCCCTAACCGCGCCCAGCAGCTTGGAAGATGCCATGGAACGGCGCGTGGAGACTTCCGAAGTGGTTCGCTGTTTTTCCTGCCACGCAACGGGGGCCATCCTTGGCAGTTCGTTGCAGGAGACAAGTATGGTTCCCGGTGTGCATTGTGAGGCATGTCACGCACCGGGGGCCAAGCATGTTGCCGCTATGCAACGCCTCATGGCAGGCAAATCCTCCTCTCCGAAGCTGGAGATTTTCAATCCCGCCCAACTCATGCCAGAGGATTCCATGGATTTCTGCGGAGCTTGCCACGCGACGTGGTGGGATGCCAAGCTCTCCGGCACGCACGGCCCAGCCAGTACGCGCGCGCCTGCCTACCGCCTGGAGGGTAGCCGCTGCTGGATCAGTACGTATGACGCACGCCTGACTTGCACCACTTGCCATGATCCGCATGTGCCGCTGCAAACCAACCCGCTAGCCTATGACGCGCACTGCCTGAACTGCCACGCCAAAACGGCGGGGACCAAACCGACAGCGCAGCATCCCGGCGCAGCGTGCCCGATCAGCACCAGCCGCTGCACCACCTGCCACATGCCCAAGGTCTACGTACCAGAGATGCACAGCGACTTCACAGACCACCGCATCCGCATCGCAAGACAAGGCGAACCGTTTCCGGAATAATTGTGTGCGCTCACAACCAGAGGACTACTGCGACTTGCCTGCGCCCTCCACCAGCGTGACGTAACGATCGATGGGCAGGTCCACGAAGCGCTCCACGCGCCCACTGGGTTGAGGCCAGCGCACTTCGACCCAATCGATTTTTTTGCGCGGGCCAACGCCCAGCACCAGCCGTGGATCATGCGAGGAAAGAAAGCTGCCGCCGCCCAACTTCGTGCGCATTCGGCGCAAATCCCCGGCCTGATACGTTACATGTGCGCCGATGGCATCCGCATTGCAGGCGCGACCAACTAGCTGCACACCCAGCCAGTGATTTTTCGACCCGGATTGATTGCGCAAGAGCAGCGGAGCAGCATCGTTGACGCTGATGAGCACGTCGAGCGCGCCATCATTGTCAAAATCTCCCACAGCCAAACCGCGCGACGCATAGCCATGGGCAAACGCTGGCCCCGCTAGGCGGCTGACGTTCTTGTACTTGCCGCCTTCGTTATGAAACAACAGCAGCGGCTGCTCATAGGTAATGGTGTGCGACTCCTGCCCAACCGCATCGTCAGGGAAGCCATTGGCCAAGATCAGATCAAGGTCGCCATCGTTGTCGTAGTCAAAAAACTTCAACCCCCAGCCGCTCATCCAGCGCGTGGCCATACCAATGCCCGCTGGCATGGCCACGTCATCGAAGGTACCGTCGTGATTATTTTTATAAAGAGAAAAAATCTCCTCGTCGATGTTGGCCACAAAGAGATCCATCCAACCGTCCTGATTGAAGTCCGCCGCATCAACGCCCATGCCAGAGCGCGGCTTACCATCGGCGCTGTAGGCCACGCCTGCATCAAAGCCCTGCTCGGCAAATTTGCCGTGGCCCTGATTGATAAAAAGAAAATTCGCCACAGTGTCGTTGGAGACGAACAGGTCCAGCTTGCCGTCATTGTTCACGTCCACAGCGACAGCCCCCCAGGCTTTGCCGAAATGCTCTGCAATGCCGGACGAGCGGCTGACATCTGTAAATGTTCCATCCCCGTTGTTGTGGAAGAGCCAGCTCGGCATGGGATGAAAGATGCGCGGGATGCAGTAGTGGTGTTGGCCATCGGCATCCACCGTGCAGATAAGGCCATTTTCGACCTTTACAAACTGGCAGACGAACAGATCCAGCCGTCCATCGTTGTCGTAGTCGAACCAGACGGCACTGGTGCTCCAACCCGACGCAGCGACACCAGCCTTGTCCGTCACGTCGGTAAAGGTGCCGTCCCCATTGTTGTGATAAAGGATGTTGCGGCCATATTGCGTGACGTAGATATCGGCGTGTCCATCGCCGTCATAATCGCCCACAGCCACGCCCATGCCGTAGCCTCCGCCCGCCACGCCGGCCTGTTCCGTTACATCGGTAAAAGTACCGTCACGGTTGTTGCGGTACAGAGCATTGCGTAGCGGCTTCTTCGGCGTGTAGAAATCGCAGGGGCCGCTGTTGACCAGATATATGTCCATCCAGCCGTCATTGTCGTAGTCCAAGAATGCACAGCCAGCGCCGCTGGTCTCTGGCAGATGCTTCTGGGACGACTTGCCCGCCGTATGCATCCAGTGGATCCCGCTGGAGTTGGCCGGAATTTGCGCGAAGATCGCCGAAGGGGTTGATGCCGTTGCTGCCGCCAGCAGCGGCAGACTGCGCAGCGGGAACGCTCCTGCGCTGGCTGCCAAACCGCGCAGCACAGAGCGTCGCGCTGGATCCATGCGTTGCACCGGGGTGTAGAAAGGAAGTATCCGCCGCATTCTTGGCAAAATCGTACCATGTCAGAATGGGGAGTTTGCCGCCGACGCATATGCATGGGAACTGCACAGCCTGCCGAAGACATCCCGACCAAAGTATATTTTTGGAATCGCTCTCGTTGATAGGCGTCCTTTTGGCAGCGCTACTGTTGCCTGCTCCACATCTCTACGCGCAGAGCGCGGCAGCATCCAACTTCTCCAGCCTGGCCCAAGCCGCTGCCGCCGACCGGGACGCTGGCCATGCAGACGCAGCGCTGCGAGAATATCAGCAGGCCGTGCACATGCAACCGCAGTGGGCGGAGGGCTGGTGGAATCTGGGCGTGTTGCAATACCAAGCCAGCCAATATGCGGATGCTTTGGCTTCCTTCCGCACACTCACCATCCTGCACCCAGAGGCGGGCATGGCGTGGAGCATGCTCGGTCTGTGTGCGTTCGAAACCAAGGACTACACGTCCGCGCTGCGCGACCTGCAACTTGGCCAGAACCTGGGCGCTCAGCCCGACGCGGAAACGGCGCGCGTGGCCGCCTACCATCTTGCGCTGCTGCAAATCCGCAGCGGAGCGTTCACACAGGCGCAGCAGACACTGCAAACCTCCCTTGGCCAAGCTGAATACCCGGATGCAGCCCAAGTCGCGCTGGGCTTGGCGCTGCTGCGCGTGCCGTTGCTACCCAGCGAAGTCGCGCCTGCACAGGATGCGCTCTTGCACGCTGCGGGTGCAGTCGCAGCGAGAT
>JAJZCX010000111.1 GCA_021851625.1 Acidobacteriota bacterium
AAAGACGACGAAATAAAGAATGACCGCAGTGACGCGGAAGAAGCGTTGTAGATTGATGCGCAGGCTGCCCTTCACAAAGAGCACGCCAAAGACCACCGCACAGGCCACGCCGAGCAGCGTGCCAAAAAAGCTGAGTAGTTCGGTGGAGTTCAGCGAAACCGCGCCCAAAATCAGCACCGTTTCGACGCCCTCGCGCAGCACCATCAAAAAAACGAATAGAAACAAACCGAAGCGCGAGCCGCGACTGGTGATGGAGCCAAGTTTTTCTTCGATGCGTCCGCGCAGGCTCTTGGCCGTGCGCTGCATAAACCAAATGACGCTGAGCACAAATCCGGCGGCCACCAGCATCACCACGCCTTCGAAGATGTCCTGATTGAACTGGGTGCGGGCCAAAACGACGGCCACCAGCAGGCTGCACGCACAGGCCGCAGCCAGCGCCCACAGCACCAAGCGCTTCAAATCCGTGCGGCCAATTTTGTTCAGATAGGCGAAAACGATGCCGACGATTAGCGCGGCTTCGACGCCCTCGCGCAGCGTAATGATGAATGCTTGCAACATGACTTAAATGGCCGCCCTCAGGCTCGATTTTATATGCGACTAAATCGGTCGTCAATTTGCAGAAAGAAGGCTATGCATGCAAATCTTTTATTTTCAATTGTTTATTGCTTGGCTTCGCGCTGGAAAGTCAGAGCCTGCTTCGACAAGCCATACGCGGAGGATAGTCTGAAATTTCCAAGCGTAAAAGAAAATTGTTCAGAGAACCGAGTAAGCAAACTGGAAAGTGGTGCGCCCCGAGAGATTCGAACTCCCGACCTGCTGATTCGTAGTCAGCCGCTCTATCCAACTGAGCTAGGGGCGCTTGCATGGGCCGCGAATGCGGCCAGAGGAAACTGCCTGCTTAGAATAACAGGCGCAGCCGGAACGGGCAACCGGAATGCGCGTTTATGCCGCGGGCGCAGGGGCAGCCGGTGCGGCTAGGCTGATTTCTTCCACAATGTCCAGTCCGGCGCGGCGCAACAGTTGCAGCACCAGCGGATGGGTGAGGCGCGTGGCGTCATACTCCACGAGCACGGTGCTGGCCGCAGCGTCCAAGCGTAGACGGCGGATGCCGTAGACCTCGCGCAGACTGCCCAATGCACGCAGTGCGTCTTCAGAGGGCTGCTGGCTATAGCGGTAGAGCACGTCGAGGTTCGTCATAATTTTTATGATAGCAAGCAAGGAAAAAAATGTGGGCGCGCCAGGCATTTGCCGTGCGCGCCCATAGGCTTTGGGTGGGAATGTTGCACTACTGCATGACAACCGTTGTCATCGACTCCGCAGGCAGCGTGACGGTGTTGCCATCCAAGGAGCCGATATTGTTCCACGGATTGGATGTGCCCGATGGCAGCGTGAAGACGGTTTGATAGGCCGTTGAGGTTGATGGCGAGAAGCCGGTGAAGTTCAACCCGACAATGGCTTGCGCGGTCAGGGAAGTGTTCAGCAGTACGGCGACCAGCGTCTTGCCATCCGGGCTGATGTAGGCCGAGGCGGCCAGCGATGACGATGATGGTGAGATCTGCACATCGACACGTTTGTAGCCCGGACGCACATAGTGGGCGAAGTGCTTCATAGCATAGTACTGATCTTCATAGTGAATGCCATTGCCGCTGTCGATGTAGATCAGTCCTTGTTGTGTATCGCCCCAGGTGAGCGCCCAGTACAGATACATGGCTGCGTTTTCCTGCGTGAGCGATTCGTGGATGGTCCAGCCCGCATCAAAGCCGTAGTTGTCCGAGCCTGCGGTGGTGGCGTTGTTGTAGAACTCCGTCTCAAAGATTTGCGTGTGCGGATATGCCTGGGCCAGTTGGGACATGGCATATCCAAACGACGGCGGATCGTTGCCAGAGTTGGGAACGTAGTTGCCGCTGCTATCAGAGACGTTGTACAGATGGTGCGCAATGACGCCGTAGTGGGCAGCGTTCATGTTGCTCAGATACGCATCGATGCCCATCAGACCATCGGTCTCTGGGCCGATGATTGTTGGTGGTGAGGCAAGGGCTTGTATGGCCGCATACGTTGCATCCAGCGCATTGGGGTAACCGGCCACGGCAAAAGAGTTGCCGCTGGTGTCTGTTTCCTGCACTCCCTCCTGGTAACCAAAGCCGCAGCTTGCATAACTGGTCGGGATGAAGTTCGGCTCGTTTTGTAAGCTGACCCACGTGGGACTGACGTTCTCTGCGCGGTAGGCGGCAATGGAATTCGCCAAGTACGAGGCAAAGTTGGAGTACACGTAGGAGCCACTGGCTTGCGCCAGCGTGCCGCCATTGATGCTGCCGTTGCTTTTCAATGTGGACGGTGGTGACCAGGAGGACATCAGAATTTGCAGATTGCCAGAGCCAGCGACATGGGATGCCTCACTGGCGATGGACTCCGCGGAGGAATCAAAGCAGTTGTTGACGGTTGTGTTCGATACCGGATCGGTGCAGGTGCCGGTATTGCTGTTTTGGTAGACATCCTGCAAGCGCAGAATGGTGACGCCCAAGCCCTGCGTGGGGTCAAAAAGTGAGGTGTAAATCTGTTGGCTGTTGGGGTTGCCCACCAGCAGGTTCTCTTCGAAGGCTTCTGCGCCGCCAAAGCCGACGATGGTCTGGTAGGTTGTGCCGGTGTTGATGGCCGCTGTCACGGTGGGTGTAGGCGGCGGCACTGTTGCGGTTACTGTGACGGTGACTGCGGAGGAAGTGGAAGTGCCAAAGTCACCGCTGGCTGCAAACGAAGCTGTCAGTGAATCCGTACCCGCAGGCAGCGATGTGGTGTTCAGAGTGGCTACGCCACTGGAGTTGAGCGTGCCTTGTCCAACGGGAGTGCTGCCGTTCAGAAAGTTCACGGTGCCCTGTGGTGTGCCGTTGGGGCTGGTCACGGTGGCCGTCAGCGTGACATTGGAGCCTTGGTTGATCGATGTTGGCGAAGCGGTCAGCGCTGTGGTTGTGGCAAACGCGGAGACGGTGACGATGACTGCGGGGGAACTGGAGGTGACGAAATTGCCACTGGCCGCATAAATGGCCAAGATGGAGTCCACGCCCACAGGCAGATTGCTCAGCGTGAGCGTGGCGACTCCACTGCCGCTCAGATTTGAGGTTCCCAGGTTGGTGCTTCCGCTAAAGAAGCTGACGGAGCCGGTGGGTGTGCCCGATTGGCTGGTGACCGTGGCCGTCAAGGTTACGGCGACGCCCGGCGTGGTGTTGGCACTGGAGGCGGTCAGCGCGGTTGTCGTTTGCATTAAGAGGCTGCCATGTCCAGGATTTGTCCCGGCACTGGAACCGCCGCAAGCGATGAGTGTGGGAACCAGACACGACAGGGCGCAACAGATAAGTTTGTACGGACTCATGAAGACTGCAACCTCGGTGGGATAAGAACTGCAATGCCAACTGAGCGCGGAGGGAACGGAACGCTCGCCGTCCAGAATTCTAGCAATGTTTTGTGCGATAAGCTATAGGCTTTTAGATAATAGTTTTTGTGCGGAGAATCCGTACCCTGCTCCAGAAAAACTGGCAGAGAAATAAATCGTTTATGCGGTGATAAGTGGTTAGTAACGCAGGCCAATTTTAGGGGAGTTACTTTTGTGTATCCAATGCAGAAAGGTACTGCGTGATCTCTGGAGAGGTCCAATCTTGCGCGCCGATGAACTTGCGGCGCAGCCGACCGTTGGGGTCGATCACGTAGGTTTCAGGAAATTGCACCGTACCGTAAATGTGATTGATGGTCTGCGCCGGGTCGCGCACGTCGATGAAATCCACGTGGTTGTCACGCAGAAATTGTTGATAGGCCGCTGCGTCCGTATCCACACTGATGGCCAGAATGACGAGATGCGGCATACGATGGTGCAGATCGAGCAGCGAAGGCAGCTCTTCCAAGCACGGCGGGCACCAAGTGGCCCAAAAATTCAACAACACAACTTGGCCGCGATACTGACGCAGGTCGATAGTCTGGCCGGTGTCGGCGTCGCGGAGGGTGAACTCTGGGGCTAACGTTCCAATGTTGCGCGGCAGCGAGCCGCGGTTGCAGCCCACACTGCCAAGCAGGCTGAAAAACAGGACGGCAACTGGCCAATGCGACGCACGCAGCTTCACCTTTCTATAATACGGTTCAGCATTCCAACAGCGGAAGGGAATCGGCCAGTGAACAAGGCGGGAGAAGACTCCAAAGTAGTTCTGTCGGTGATGATTCCAGCGCGGAATGAGGCGGATTGCCTGGAGGATTGTCTGCGCTCGTTGATGGCGCAGTCCGATGTTGGCTTTGTGTTGGGTGAGGATTGGGAGTTGCTTGTGGTCGATGATCACTCCAGCGACGCGACGCGGCAAACTGCGCAATCGTTTGCAGGTGTGACGGTGCTGGTCGCGCCGGAATTGCCGCAAGGCTGGACGGGCAAGACCAATGCCTGCTGGGCAGCGGCGCGGCAGGCGCGCGGAGCCTGGCTGCTCTTTACCGATGCGGACACGCTGCATGAGCCGGGCAATCTGCGCCGCGCGTTGCATGAGGCCGAGCGCGCACATGTGGGCTTGCTCTCCTACTCCCCGCGGCAGCAAGTGCGGGGACTTTTTCAGCGCGCGCTGATGCCGCTGATCTTCGCCGAGTTGGCTACGAAGTATCCGCCGCAGAGCATCAACAACCCCAGCGCATCTGTGGCCGCGGCGAATGGGCAATTTTTGCTGATCGCACGCGCGTCCTATGATCGCATCGGCGGCCATGCCGCGGTGTGCGCGGAGATTTTGGAGGATGTGGCCCTGGCCAAACGCGCCAAACGCGCGCAGGTGGGGCTGCGTTTTCGCTATGCGCCGGATGCGGTGAGCGCCCGCATGTATCGCAGCACAGCAGCGATGGTCGAAGGCTGGACGAAGAATCTGGCGCTGCTGTTTCCCAACGCGCTATTGTTGGCACTGGCGCGAGGCGCTGAATTTTTTCTGCTGTTGGGCCTGCCCTTTTTGGCGGCGTGGCTGGTGTTTCCTGTGCAGCGGGTCGCCGTGCTGCTGTGGTGGGTGTGGCGTTTGGGTGTGGTCTATGCGCGCGCGGCCAAGGCGAATTTCCGTTTTGCGGATACGCTGCTGGCTCCGCTGGGTTTGCCGCTCTTCGCTGCGCTGCTGCTGCGCAGTTGGCTGTACAAACATCTGCGGCGCAAGGTGGAGTGGAAGGGCAGAATCTACCGCTCCGCACCGGCGGGTGTTGCTCCCGGAGCATCAGCGAGCCAAAGCCGATAATCGTGTTCCCTATTCGGACTGCGCCGCCTATCGACGGCCATCTTTTGCGCTTTTTACTGTGGAAGCGGATACACTATACAAATCGTATGCTTCTGCTGACCCGCAAGGCCGAGTTCTCCGCAGCGCATTACTACTACGTCGATGCCTGGTCGGCGGAGGAGAATCTGCGCCTCTTTGGCAAGTGTGCCAATCGCAACGGACATGGGCACAATTACACGCTGGAGGTCACGGTCGAGGGACACGTCGATCCCGTCTCCGGCTTTGTCATGGACTTGAAGGCGCTCAAAGACACAATGGAGCGCGAAGTGGTGCAGGTCTACGACCATCGGCATTTGAACTTGGAGGTGCCGGAGTTTCGCACCACGTTGCCGACCACGGAGAATATCGCCGTGGCGATTTG
>JAJZCX010000112.1 GCA_021851625.1 Acidobacteriota bacterium
TAGGTGCGCAAACACAGCACCGATGCAGGAAGCCAGTTTGAGAATCGCTTCACCGGTGCGCCTTCTCCGCACGCCCCATGGCCTTCAGCGTGGCCAGTTCCTCGCTCATGTGCGCTTGGAAATAACGACGCATCAGATCCAAGACATCGAGAATTAGAGGGTCGCGCACGCTGTAAAAAACCTGATTGCCTTCCTTGCGCCCCATCACAATGTTTTTTGTACGCAAGACAGACAGGTGCTGCGAGGCATTCGCCTGCTCGATACCCAATCTGTCGATCAATGTGCCTGCGGAAAGTTCACCGCCCCGCAATTGCTCCACAATGGCAATGCGCGTGGGATGCGCCAGCGCCTGAAAAAGTTTGTCTTGAATTGCCGCAACGTATCATTCATTCATCAATGATTAGCATATTCGATATTTCTAATCTATTTACCATTTTCCATCCGCACACCATGCGATACCATCAGCCTATGTTTTTGCATGAGCCGGAATGGTTGTGGGCTGGACTGCATCTTTTGCTGGTCATGCTTTTCTGCGCGGACGCTTTACTGCGACGCGCAAGGCTCGGTAGCCATTCTGCCGCTGCCGCAGGAATCCTGCGCCCTGCCCTATGGGCAACTGCCCTGTGGATCGCCGCCGCGCTCGTTTTTGCCGTGGTCATCCATCATGCGATGGGAAAACTAGCCGCTACGGAATATCTGGCTGGCTACGGCATTGAGGAAGCGCTCAGCATCGACAACCTATTTGTCTTCTTGCTGCTCTTCCGCTCCTTGCAACTAGATGCGCAGCAACAACACCGCATTTTTTTCTGGGGATTGGCTGGTGCAGTGCTGTTACGCGCCTGTGCGATTGCCGCAGGCGTTTCTCTGTTTCAAAAATTCATCTGGGTGCAACTGTTGATGGGCGGATTCTTAATCGCTGCCGCTGTTCACATGTTTTTTCCTCGCAAGCAACCGCAAAAGTCAGGTTGGATAGGCCGATGGACGCAGTGGGCTGGACTTCGCATTCCTTCTGCGCAGGAAGGCAGAAATCCGCATCCATGGAAGAGCAAGCAATTTATCTTCGCGTTGCTGTTGGTTCAAGTGGTGGACCTGATCTTCGCTGTAGATTCCATCCCAGCCGTACTTGCGGTCACACACAATTTTTTCATTGTCTACGCTTCCAACATTTTTGCCGTGGCCGGTATGCGCGCGCTGTACTTTGTGATTGCGGGCCTGTTGGAGCGGCTCTCGCTGTTGCATTACGGGTTGGCCGCGATTCTATTGCTAGCCGGGGCGAAACTGTTGCTGGCCCCCATTTGGACCATCTCCGCAGCGGCTTCCCTCGCCGCGCTTGGACTGATTTTAGCCCTGACTGTGGCGGCTTCCCTGCTGCACATGCGGCGCAGTGCAGGAAGCGCGAGCCGTTGAATCGAAGACAACCCACTGCACC
Source organism: Acidobacteriota bacterium (assembly GCA_021851625.1). Lineage (GTDB taxonomy): Bacteria > Acidobacteriota > Terriglobia > Terriglobales > Acidobacteriaceae > JAJZCX01. The sequence goes on from JAJZCX010000112.1 coordinate 1,430, forward strand.
TGCCCCGCGCAGATGCACGAGTGCAACGGTGGCCCGCTTTGCTTCGCTGGAAAATCGGTGCGCGCGTGTGCTCCGCGTGATTCCTGTCGCGCCAGCGCAGCGGTGGCAATCAAGCTGGCCACGCCGTGCAGATTGCGCAATTCGATGCTCTCGCGTGTGTCGGCAGGTGGCAGTTGCGACTCCATCGCTTGCAATCTATGCAGCACGCGCGTCAACCCATTCGCATCGCGCAACAGGCCCGCATCGCGCCACAGGCCCTCGCGAATCGCCGTGCGCAGCGACTCGCAATCATTCTGCTGCTCAAAAACCGTCGCGCTACCATGGTTTGCAAGAATCGCTGTGCGTGCGTGTTTAGCATTGCCCTGTGCATGTTCGGCGCGCATGGCCTCGCCTGCGCGTGCGCCAAAAACCAATCCCTCCAACAGTGAGTTGCTGGCCAAGCGATTGGCTCCGTGCACGCCGGTGCAGGCCACCTCACCCGCCGCAAACAAACCGGGCAAGGATGTTCGTCCATCCAAATCTGTGCGCACGCCGCCCATCAAATAATGTGCAGCGGGACGCACAGGGATGCGGTTGCGCGACAACTCCAAACCATGCTGCAGTAGAAATGCGGAGATGCCCGGAAAGCGCTGCGCAAGATCCAAGCCCTGGATGTGCCGCATGTCCAGATACACGGGCAGCGTCTCGTCAGCGCGGCTGCCCATTCCCTCCTGCGCAATGGCACGCGCCACCACATCGCGCGGAGCCAATTCGCCCAGCGGGTGATAGCGGCTCATAAAGCGCTCATCGCGATGATTGCGCAGCCAGGCTCCTTCGCCACGCAGCGCTTCCGAAAGCAAAAATCGCGGCACGCCGGGCAGGCTCAACGCCGTGGGGTGAAACTGATAGAACTCCATGTCGGCAATCTCCGCACCTGCGCGGGCTGCCATGGCAATGCCATCGCCGGTGGCGACGCTGGGGTTTGTCGTGTCGCTGTAGACCTGGCCCGCGCCACCACTAGCCAACAGAATCGCCTGGGCCGCAACGGCAAAGCGTCTGCCCTCACGATCCAAGAGTGTAATGCCGACCACACGACCATCCTGCACGATTAGGTCTGCCGTAATCGTCCATTCCAATAAATGAATGTTTGCAGCGGTGGAAGCGTGATGCAGTAAGGCGCGACCAATCTCGCGGCCAGTCGCGTCGCCGTTGGCGTGCAGGATGCGCGGCCTACTGTGCGCGCCCTCGCGCGTGCGCATCAACTCGCCTTGTTCGCGATCAAAGGACGTGCCCCACTCCAACAATTCCTGAACACGCAGCGGACCTTCCCGCACCAGCACCTCGGCTGCGGGTGCATAGACGAGACCATCGCCTGCGGCCAGCGTGTCTTCAAAATGCAGGGTGACATCCTGCTCGCCGCCCATGGCGACAGCAATGCCACCCTGCGCATATTGTGTGTTGGATTCGGAGGCACTCTCTTTTGTGACGACCAGCACGCGCCCCGCCTGTGCCAGCGCAATGGCTGCGCGCAACCCGGCGATTCCAGCGCCGACAACGACAAAATCGAACTGCGAAGGAACGTCCACCAAATCGAGACTAGCACGGCTCACGCGGCGATTGCGACTGCGCGCGTCACGAATAAGCCATGCAATCCATGAACACATTCCACCGTCTGCGATACGATGGAAGCATCGTGGCAAGCATTCCCGTAAAAACCGCTGGGGGCAACTATTCCGTGCGCGTGCAGCCCGGACTACTGCAAAATCTCTCCGCACATGTGCGCAAAACCGGCCTGGCCAAAGGCAAAATCTTCGTCGTGACTACGCCGGAGATTTGGAAGCTGTGGGGCAAGAAATTTCTGGCCTCGTTTGCAAAGGACACAGCCGCGCCGGAGATTTTATTTCTTCCCTCCGGCGAGCGGCACAAGCGCCTTGCCTCCGTGGAAAAATTGGCCGATGCCATGGTGGAACGCAGCGCTCGTCGCGACTCACTGCTGATTGCTTTTGGTGGCGGCGTGGCTGGAGACCTAACAGGATTTCTCGCAGCAATTTATATGCGCGGCATTTCCTACGTGCAGGTGCCCACCACCTATCTGGCGCAAATTGATTCCTCCGTGGGCGGAAAGACCGGCGTGAATCTACGCACGGGAAAAAATCTTATCGGCAGCTTTCATCAGCCCGCCGTTGTGCTCACCGACCCAAAGCTGCTGCAAACCTTGCCGCCGCGCGAACTGCGCGCAGGCCTGGTGGAGAGCATCAAGGCCGGTGTGCTTGGCGATGGAGCCTACTTCAATTGGCTGGAAAAAAATTGTGGCACCCTACTCCGCGGCGATCTGAATGCGCTCGCACAGGCGATTCACGTCTCCGTGCGCATCAAAGCGCGCATCGTCAGTGCAGACGAGCGTGAATCGGGCCAGCGGATGCTGCTCAATTTGGGCCACACCATCGGCCACGCAATTGAAGCAGCAACGCAATATCGCAAGCTGCTGCATGGAGAAGCCATCGCGTGGGGCATGATTGCCGCCGTGCGACTGGCCGAGGCGCGCGGAGCCTTGCAAAGCGCAGAAGCTCGGCGCATTGAGCACTTACTGCTGCGGCTTGGACCGCTGCCAAAATTCTCCACAACTGCGCAGCGACTGCTGCAACTGACCGATGCAGATAAAAAGAATCGTTCTCGCACACGCAACTTCATTCTTCCCGTAAAAATCGGCAAAGCAATTGTCGTTACAGATGTGACTACGAAAGAGATGCTGGTGGCAATTCGCAGTATGATGCAAACCGTGCAGGAGATGGGAGCCTAATATGTCCGCGCCGGGAGCACAACCGCAGGGAGCCACGACGGAGCAGAGCGCCAGCGCCGCTGTCCAGTCCATGTTCAATGCGATTGCGCCCAGCTACGACCGGCTCAACCACATACTCTCATGCAACATTGATCGTCTGTGGTGGCGACGAACGGCGCGCACGTTTCGCGCAATTTTGCAGCAGCCAGAGGCACAGGTCATCGATCTGTGTTGCGGCACGGGTGATTTGACGCTGGCGCTCCTGCGACACAGACCCGATACTGGCACGCCCATTCTGGCCATTGATTTTTCTCATGCAATGTTGGAGCGCGCAGAAAAAAAATTTCCCCCGGGCAGAGCGACCATTCTCGAAGCCGACGCGCTGCACATGCCCATTGCCAACGATGCGGCGCACTTGCTCACGATTGCCTTCGGCTTTCGCAATCTGGCCAACTACACGGCAGGCTTGCAGGAAATTCATCGCGTGCTGCGCCCCGGAGGCGAGGTGGGCATTCTCGACTTCAGCCAGCCCGAAGGTTTAACCGGCGCGCTGTATCAAATTTATTTTCGTCGCGTGTTGCCGCGCATTGGGGCCTGGCTCTCTGGCGCATCCAGTGCGTATGCATATCTGCCGCAATCCGTGCGCAGTTTTCCTCCGCCACAAGAGATGCTGGCCATGATGCGCCAGTGCGGCTTTGAAAATGTCTCTTGGACGCCTTACACCTTCGGCATTGCCGGACTCTACCGCGGCGTGAAAGCATAGCCACAGCCGTTGCCGCACCTAGGAATCCGCATGACCCACACGAGCGCACAGCCGATTCCCGCTACGTTGAACACAGCGAAAACGCGCACGGCCATTATCTCCGTCGCCGCTGCACTCGGCATCACACTGCTGAAACTACTGACCTCTGTCTCCAGTCATAGCATCGGCATGTATTCGGAGACGGCGCACTCTGCATTGGATCTGTTGGCTGCGGCCATCACGCTCACCTCCGTCACGCTGGCCGATCGGCCTGCGGATGAGGATCATACCTACGGCCACGCCAAGATCGAAAATCTCGCTGCGTTTACAGAGACGCTGCTTATGTTCGGCTCCGTGGTCTGGATCGTTATTGAGTCCATCCACCGCATCTTTGAACTGGACACGGTTGTGCACATTTCTCCGTGGCCCTTTGCCGTACTGTTGCTTTCGATGAGCGTGGATTTTTTGCGCTCGCGTTCCCTGTCCAAAACCGCCATCCACACCGGCAGCGCCGCACTGGAGGCCGATGCAGTCCACTTCGGCACTGATATTTGGTCGAGCTTCGCCGTGATTGTGGGCTTGGGGGCCAGCAACCTTGGATCACGTTTGCATCAGCCGTGGATGCGCTTGGGCGATCCGCTGGCCGCGATTCTTGTCTCCATCATCATTCTCAAAGTTTGTTGGGGCCTAACGCG
>JAJZCX010000113.1 GCA_021851625.1 Acidobacteriota bacterium
GGATTGAAGCACTTTATGAAAGAAGCGCACAAACTCAATCTGCAAGTCTTCATCACAGAATTGGATGTGGATGATTCGCACGTCATCGGCAGCGAGGGTGTGCGCGAACAGGCTGTGGCCGACGTGTACAAGGACTATATCGATCGGATGCTGCAATATCCTTGGATGACGGCGGCTCTAACCTGGGGCATTACGAATCGCTTCACATGGCTGAATCATCAACATCCACGCACGGATGGTGCGCAACAGGTTCCGCTGCCGCTGGATGCGAATTACCAGCCGACCCCGGCATTCTTTGCGTTGCGCGAAGCCTTCGACCGCCGCAAGGTGCAGAGTGACGTAATCAGCCGCGCCTGATTTTTCATCGCGGAGAAAACACTCACATCTGCACAAAATTCCGTGCTATTCTAGTGGGGACACTGAGAGAGTGTAATCGACAGACAATAGAGGAGTAGCCACCTGTGTTGGCCCCAGCAAAAAAAACCGAAGTCATCTCCAACTTTCGCACGCATGACAGCGACACCGGAAGCCCTGAAGTTCAGATTGCAATTCTGAGCGAACGCATTGGCGGGCTGACCGACCACTTCAAAGCACACTCCAAGGATCATGGTTCGCGCCGCGGACTGTTGATGCTGGTGAGCAAGCGCCGCCGTCTTTTGGACTACTTGAAAAAGAACGACAGCGAGCGCTACCGCGTAGTCATTGGCAAACTGGGCATCCGCAAGTAAGCGGCTCCAACGTGTCGCAGCCCTTGGCTCGCGAGCGTCGTGAATTCCAAGCAATGCGGCCCGTATTGCGGAGGCGCGCACAAAGCGCTTCCGCAACTCTCAATCGTCAAATTTTCGCCGCTTGCCTCCGACTTCCAACCCTCCGGCATGGCCGACACCCCGCCCCCAAACTGCACACCCTAAGGATTGATACACATGAAACAAGAAATTAGCATTGAACTCCACGGCGGCAAACGCATTGTGTTTGAGACAGGCCGCCTCGCCAAGCAGGCCTCCGGCTCCGCGCTGGTCACCGTCGGCGACAACATGGTGCTGAGCACCGCAGTGTCCGCACCCGACCCCAAAGAAGGCCTCGACTTTTTCCCGCTCACGGTGGATTACCGCGAGTACACCTACGCCGGTGGACGCATCCCCGGAGGCTTCATCAAGCGTGAAGGCCGCCCCAGCGAGCGCGAAATTCTCGTCTGCCGCCAGATTGACCGCCCCATGCGTCCGCTCTTCCCCGAAGGCTACCGCAATGAGACGCAGATCGTTGCTTTCGTGCTCTCTGCCGACAAGCAAAATGACCCCGACATCGTGGCCATCAACGCGGCAAGCTGCGCGCTGTGCCTCTCGGACATTCCCTTCGCCGGGCCGGTCGGCGCTGTGCGCGTGGGCCGCATCGAAGGCGCATTCATCATCAATCCTTCTTATGAAGAGATGCGCGCGAGCGATTTGAACATCACCGTCGTCGGCAGCGTGGACGGCATCGTGATGATCGAGTCGGGAGCCAAGGAAGTTTCTGAAGATGTGGTCATCGACGCGATTGAGTTCGCACACGTCGAGATCAAAAAGATTTGCGCAGGCATCAACGACTTGGTTGCCCGCGCAGGCAAGACCAAGCGCACCTTTGCTGCGCCAGAGTTCGACCAGGCATACTTCGACACGCTGTCGGCGAAGGTCTCCGCGCAACTGGCCGACGCTCTCGACACGCATAAGCATCCGAAGTTTGAAAGCTATGCCTTGGTCAAGCAGATCAAGGACGCGCTAAAGGCTGAGTTGCCTGCCGATGACGCCAGCGCACCGAAGAAGCTGAGCAAATACTTTGAACTGCTGCGCGAGAAGCTCTTCCGCGATCAGGTGACCAACGAACGCATTCGCCCCGACCGTCGCGCCTTTGACCAGATTCGTCCAATCTCGATTGAGACTGGCGTTCTGCCCCGTGTGCACGGTTCGGCCTTGTTTACACGCGGCGAGACGCAGGCTTTGGTTTCGGCGACGCTGGGCACCACGGATGATGCACAGCGCATTGAGACCTTCGAAGGCGAAAAGAAAAAGCGCTTCATGCTGCACTACAACTTCCCACCATTCTCGGTGGGCGAAGTGGGCCGCATGACCGGCGTAGGCCGCCGCGAAGTGGGCCACGGAGCTTTGGCAGAGCGTGCCATCTCCGCCGTACTACCGGATGAGACCGAATCCCCATACACGCTGCGCATCGTCTCCGACATTTTGGAGTCGAATGGCTCTTCGTCGATGGCCACCGTTTGCGGTGCCAGCTTGGCGCTGATGCACGCGGGCATTTCGCTGAAAGCTGCGGTTGCCGGTGTGGCGATGGGCTTGGTGAAGGAGGGCGACAAGTACGCCATCCTAACCGACATTGCCGGTGCAGAAGATCACTACGGCGACATGGACTTCAAGGTTGCCGGAACGCGCAAGGGCATCACGGCCATGCAGATGGACATTAAGATCAGCGGCATCACCGGCCAGATCATGCGCGAAGCGATGGAGCAGGCTCGCCGCGGACGCATGTTCCTGCTGGACACGATGGACGCTGCGCTTGCGGTTCCAAGCGCGGAGAAGTCTCCGTTCGCACCGCAGATTCGCACCCTCCAAATCCCCACGGATAAGATCCGCGATCTGATCGGCCCTGGTGGCAAGACGATTCGCGGCATCATTGAAGTGACCGGAGTCAAGATCGACGTGGACGATACAGGCCGCGTCAACATTGCCTCCTCGGACGCCGATGGTTTGAGCCGTGCCATACAAATGGTCAGCGACCTGACCGCTGTGCCGGAAGTGGGCAAAACCTATCTGGGCAAGGTGGTTCGTCTGGCGGAGTTCGGCGCATTCGTCGAAATCTTCCCCGGCACGGATGGCCTGTTGCACATCAGCGAAATCGCCGAGCATCGCGTGCGCGAAGTCAAGGATGAGCTGAACGATGGCGATCAGGTTCTGGTGAAGGTGCTAGGTGTCGAAGGCAACCGCATCAAGCTGTCGCGCAAGGCCGTGCTGAAGGAACAGCGCGCCAAGCTGGGACTGCCGGATCCTGCCGCACCGGCCCACGCCGACGAGTCCGTGGCCGAAATGCACGCCTCCGCAGCACCGCGCGGCGAGCGCCAGCCCTCTTCCAATGCCAGCACGATTACGCTGGAAGGCGGCGACGACTTTGACGACGAAGATGGTGGCGTTGCCGTCGATGGCGAAGAGCCAAACTTCAACCGCGTGGATGGCGCACCGCAGCCCGTTGGGGTAGGCGGACGTCCACAAGGCAGTGGCGATCCACGTCGCCGGGGTCGGGGTCGCGGTGGACGCGGTCGCCGTCCGGGCGGCAGTGGTGGCGGCAGCCGCGGGTAACGCGGAACCAACAATACGATTCAACACAAAAAAAAGAGCACCCACTGTGAGGTACTCTTTTTTTTGTTGTGCATGTGGCACCGTAGATGTATACACACATCCAAGATTTACTGCGGGAGATTGAAGACATCTTTTTGTGCAATGCGCTCACGAAATTCCCCCAAAGAGGTCTATCTAAAGCATGAAATCAAGACATTTGTTGCAACACAGTGTTGCCTATTGGCTAAATTTTCTCCTTCTCCTGTGCGTGGGTAGCATGGCCCTTCCTGCGCAGGAAATTCAAGTTGCGCAGAATTCAACCTTCCCGGCAACGACTGTTGGAGCTACGGCAACAGCGCTGACAATTTCTTTCCATCTTGTTAATGCCAGTGCTCTAAGTGGCGTCACGGTGTCGAAGGCGCAGAACGGTGCGCAGGAGTTCACTGCAGGCGCGATCTCTGGATGTGTGGCGGATGGCACTACTGTGAATGCCGCAGGCAGTACTTGTTCGGTCTCCGTCACCTTTAGCCCGCAGTATCCTGGGCAACGTTCTGCGGCATTGTTGGTGATGGATGGAAGTACCGTGCTGGGAGCCATTGGTTTGACTGGCACGGGAGGGAGTCCGCTCGCTGCGTATGAACCAGCCGTGTCGTCCGTTGTTGCGCTGAGCGGCGTGATCAACCCAGTGGCGATTGCGGTGGATGGGGCGGGCAATCTCTACGTAGCGGATAACAATGTAAATGCTGCGCAGGTGGTGAAATTGGCGGTTGGTGCCAGCACGCCTGTGCAGTTGCCATTTTCGGGCTTAAGTTCACCAGGGGGGATTGCGGTGGATGCAGCCGGGGACGTCTACGTCTCGGATTCCGGCAAAGTGCTGGAGTTGAATGCTCAAGGGGCCCAGCAAGATGTGGCCGTAAGCGGGTTGCAATCGCCTGGGGCCTTGGCGGTCGATGCAGCCGGTTCTTTGTATATCGCGGATTCTGCTACCAATCAAATTGTGAAGTGGACCACGGCGGGCGTGCAATCCACATTGCCGTTCACAGGGTTGAACGATCCAGAGGGCGTGGCTGTAGACGCAAGTGGCAATGTATTTGTCGCCGACTACTCTAATAACCGCGTGGTGAAATTGCCGCCAGTAGGATCGCCATTCGTAGTCGCCACATCTCTGGGACAGCCCGAAGGATTGGCTTTGGATGCTGCTGGAGATCTCTATATAGCGAACGATTTGGATCAGAATATTGTGCAATTGCCAGCGGGGGGTACCCAGACCATTCTGCAGACCGCAGTACCCAACAAGGCACAAAGCTTGGGTCTACCGCAAAGCGTTGCAGTCGATAGTGCTGGCAATTTGTATATCGACGATGTCCAGTACTACCAGGTGTATAAAATCCAGCAGACGCAGCCACACGCCGCTGCCTTCTCCTCCATGCAGGTCGGCCAAACATCGTTCCCCGCTTATTATGTGTTTCAGAATATCGGAACGCAGCCACTGCAAATCTCCGGCTATTCTGATATGACTACTGGGCAAAGCACCAGTAGTTTTGCACAGAATGCGACCTTTACTACGTGTTCAACGACGAGCGCGCTGAATGTAAGCGGCCAATGTGTCCTGGGAATTACATTTACCCCCACGGTTGCAGCGACGTTGACGGGTGCGGTGAGCGTAACCGACAACAGCATGAATGCTGCCGCTCCCAATAATCAGCAAACCATCCAAGCAAGCGGCACAGGAACAGGGTCCGCAACCCCGCCTCCGCCGACACCCAGCGTGGCGTTGAGCGTGAGCGCAAGCAGCATTGCAATTACCACACCCGGCCAATCGGCGACGGTGACGCTAACACTTACGCCATCGGGCGGCTACGTAGGCACAGTGAGCTTGAGCTGTGGCAACGGCCTGCCAGCAGGCGCAACGTGCAGCTTTAACCCAAAGTCAGCGACGTTCACAGCAGCCAATGACACCGTGGCGCAGACAATTACACTGACGATTGCCACAACGGCGGCAACGGCAACCCTGCGACCGTATCAGCCACTGCCCACGCGGTCGAACCCCATGCCCATGCTGGCGGCCGGAGCCTTCTGGCTTCCGGGTCTGTTGGCGGCAGGCGCTGGATTGCGCAAGCGGTGTGACAAGGGTGTGACGTCACACATTGGTCACATGTTGGTGCTGCTGGTTCTGTTGGCAGGCGTCGGCATGATGACGGCCTGTAGCGGCGGATCGACCTCGACCACGGGGGGCGGCAGCGGTGGCGGATCAACACCCACAGGCGGCACACCCATGGGAACTTCAA
>JAJZCX010000114.1 GCA_021851625.1 Acidobacteriota bacterium
ATAGAGCGCGGGCGTTTGCTGTTCGCGGAAGCCAACCACCGGCTGCTGAGCCGGGCCGCTGGCGATGCAGGCCGCCGTGCGCGCTGCGCGCAACAGTCGATCTGCGGAAAGATCGTCGGTGTAGGCGTAACCGGTGCGTTCGCCCGCAACCACGCGCACGCCGCAGCCCGCGCTAATGCCTTGGCTCGCAGACTTCACCAGCGACTCGTCCAAGCCGAGACTGCTGGCCGTGACAAATTCGAAGTACAAATCGGCATACTCGCCGCCAGCACTCAGCGCCTCAGCCAGACAGCGCTCCAACAGACGATCGCTCAGGCCGAAGCGCTCGTAGAAAAATTGTCGCGTGGCGTGCGCAGCGGTGTTGCCATTGGCATCTTGTATCGGAGCCTCGACTGGGGACATGGCACAACTCCTGTCATCTCCATTGGATTGTAGGTTCCGCGCACACGATGCAGCAAATGGAGCGAATGCAGCGGAAAATTTGCATTTGTCCGCACACGCACCTGTGGTAGCGTGGTGTGCATGGAAACCGATCCGCGCTACCCCATTGGCAAATTTACGCGCCTAGAGCAGTTGACCGCTGCCGAACGCAAGACGGCCATCGCCGTATTGGAAGCGCTGCCAGAAAATCTTCTTGCTGCCGTAGCTGGGTTGAGCGATGCGCAACTGGAGACTCCCTACCGCGCAGACGGATGGACGCTGCGGCAGGTGGTGCATCACTTGGCCGACAGCAACGTGCTGTGCAGCAACCGGATGCGCTGGGCGCTCACCGAAGACTGGCCCACGATTCTGCCCGCAGATGAAGATGCCTGGGCGCAATTGCAAGATGCGCGCACCTTGCCGGTTGCAGTCTCGCTGCAACTGTTGGATGCACTGCATGTGCGTTGGGTCGCGCTGTTGCGCTCCCTGACAGAAGCACAGTGGACACAGCGCGGCTTTGTACATCCGCGCATGGGACGAACCAGCGTGGAGCAGGCTCTGGCGCTGTATGCCTGGCACAATCAGCACCACACTGCGCACATTCTCAGCCTGCGCCAGCGCATGGGTTGGTAGAGGCTCGCATGGCCGAGACGCTCCCAACCGAGCCGATCGCACCGGAGCAAATTGCCGCGCGCGTGCAGGCGTTTCTCGCTGCGCACCCCGCGGCGGCGCTGCTCGAAAATGGCAAGCTGCTCTTTGATCTGCGCACTGCGCGCTGCACGCTCAACGCCGAGCATGACCGCTGCATGGCACACTTCTGGTCCGAGGAGCGCAACCTCATCCGGCACATCGTTGCCCTGACCGAGCGCAAGGGTACGCTGCGCCTGAGCGTGCAGCGCATGGGCCAATCGCGCCCACAAACGTTGGAGCTGGTCCCCAGCCGCGATCGTCGCCAATCCAGCGAGCGCGACACCACGCGCACGAAATATCTGGCGCTGTTGCAGCGCGTGTTGGAGCGGCAGTTCCCAGAATATAAGGTGACCGGCCTGCGCACGGCGATGGATTTGGAGCGCAGCTTTGGCCCGTCATACGCGCGCGGTTTGCAGGTGCGCGGCACAACGGGCTGGGCCATCATCGCTGTCAATGCCGAGGAATCGCCCGCGATGATTCACGGCATTCTCACGCTCGGCATTCTCTGGCTACATCATTGTCGGGAACATCCTCCGCAACGTTCGGGCGTGCGCGTCGTCGAAGGCCTACGCATCGTGGTGCCCGCAGGCATGGGAGCCACCACGGCGGCTCGTTTGGCGTGGCTACATCCCAAGGCCGCCAAGTGGGAGTTGTACGAACTCGACGAGCGCGGCGAGGATTTATGGCAACGCGAGGCCGATGCTGCTGGCAATCTGCACGTGGATTGGCTGCACGCTCCCGACACCACGATGGCGCGCGAGCGCTTTGCTTCGGCGATTGCCACAGTGCAGCAGATGCTGCCAGAAGCGCAGTGCGCGCAGATGGAAATTGCCGTGCGCAGTGGCAGTGAGGTTGCCTTCCTTTGGCAGGGGTTGGAGTTTGCGCATGCGCGCACGGAGTTGGCCGTCAATAGTTTTTCCCGCGGTCAGACGATCACCTTTGGCGCAGGCGCAAGCGAGACTGCGCTGACCGAAGCAACGCAGCCGGAACTGCGCGCACTGCTCCATCAACTCGTCACCCGCCGCCACGCGCACGGTGACAAGCGCGACGCGCTGTATCGCATGCAATCCGAGCGCTGGCTGGAATCGCGGCTGCGCACCGCGCTGGATACTCTCGATCCTCAGCTCGATCCGCGCCCCGTGTATGCGCAAGTGCCTGCGGTCACCGGCGCAGATCACTCGCTGCTGGACCTGCTGGCCGTGCGCCGTGATGGCCGCTTGGTGGTGTTGGAGCTGAAAGCCGATGAGGATTTGCACCTCGCGCTGCAAGCGCTGGATTATTGGATGCGCGTGCGCCAGCATTGCGTACCCGGCGCGACGGGTGCGGAGTCGCAGTTGCAGCGGCTTGGCTACTTCCCCGGCAAGGGATTGCAGCCCGCGCCGCCATTGTTGTATTTGGTCGCGCCCGCACTGCGCATTCATCCGGCAACAGAGACGGTGCTGCATTATCTTGCGCCGCAGGTGGAGTGGACCCTGATCGCGCTCGACGAGCGCTGGCGCGAACAGGTGCGCGCCGTCTATCGCAAACGCAGCAACGGCCAGTCCCGATAAGGACTGGCCGTTGTGCACACATTCGAGTTTCCTTACCCAGCAACAGGCGGAATCAGCGGCAGCAGGTCTTCTCGCTGTTTGCAATTGGCTTGCAGCGAGTGGCGATTCAAAATTGCAATCACCTCCAGCGGAATCTCCTTGGGACAAGCAGCCGTGCATTCGCCGATGCTGGTGCAGTTTCCAAAGGCCTCGGCATCCATCTGCGCCACCATGTTCAGCGCGCGGCGGTCACGCTCCGGCTGGCCCTGCGGCAGCAGACCGAGGTGCGCAATCTTGGCACCAGTAAATAAAACCGCGCTAGCGTTGGGGCAGGCGGCCACGCAGGCTCCGCAGCCGATGCAGGCCGCGGCATCCATCGCGCGATCAGCAATCTCTTTGCCCACAGGAATCGTGTTGCCCTCCGGCGCTTGCCCGGTGGAAACGGAGATGTATCCGCCCGCTTGAATGATGTGATCCAACGCGCTGCGATCCACCACCAAATCCTTCAACAACGGGAAGGCCCGCGCACGCCAAGGTTCCAGAGTCAGTTCCTGTCCATCGTGGAAGTGGCGCATGGAAAGCTGGCAGGCTGTGGTGGCGCGCTCCGGCCCATGGGCCACGCCGTTAATCATGAACCCGCAGGAGCCACAGATGCCCTCGCGGCAATCGTGCTCGAAGGCCACCGGCTCTTCGCCGCGTTCGATGATCGTCTCATTCAGCACATCCAAACACTCCAGCATGGACATTTCAGGATCGACGTTGTCCACCGCGTAGCGTACAAACGCGCCCGGCGTGCTGCTATTTTTTTGCCGCCAGATTTTCAGTGTCAATTTCATTTACTTGTAGCTCCTCTGGCTGGGATGAACGTGGTGAAACTCCAGCGGCTCCTTGGTCAACTCCGGAGCTTGGCCTGCGCCGCGATAGCCCCAGGCTGCCACATACGAGTAGTTCGCATCGTCGCGCTTGGCCTCACCGTCCTCGGTCTGGTACTCCTCGCGGAAGTGTCCGCCGCAGGACTCATTGCGCTCGCGTGCGTCGATGCACATCAGCTCCGCCAGTTCAAAGAAGTCCGCCACGCGACCTGCTTTTTCCAGGCTCTGATTCAGATCGTCGCCGCTGCCGGGCACGGTTACGTTCTGCCAGTACTCCTCGCGCAGCGCGCGAATCTTACCGATGGCCGTCTGCAATCCCTGCGCCGTGCGCGCCATGCCGCAGTAGTCCCACGTGATTTTCCCCAACTCGCGGTGGAAGGAGTCCACCGTGCGCTTGCCGCGAATCGAGAGTAGTTTCTCCGTTGTCTGCCGCACACCTGCCAGCGCGCTCTGCGCCTCGGCGTGTGTGGCATCGGCCTTGGCGAAGGAGTTCGTCGCCAAATAATGACCGACCGTGTTGGGAATGACGAAGTAGCCGTCGCTCAAGCCCTGCATCAGAGCGCTTGCACCCAAGCGGTTCGCGCCGTGGTCAGAGAAGTTCGCCTCCCCCAGCACGAACAGGCCGGGGATGGTGCTCTGCAGGTGATAGTCCACCCACAGCCCGCCCATGGTGTAGTGAATCGCCGGATAGATGCGCATCGGCACCTTGTATGGGTCTTCATCCGTGATGCGCTGGTACATGTCGAAGAGGTTGCCGTAGCGCTCGCGGATCGTCTTCTCACCCACGCGCGCAATGGCCTCAGAAAAGTCGAGGTAGACGCCGAGGCCGCTCTTGCCCACGCCGCGCCCTTCATCACAAACGGCCTTCGCATTGCGCGAGGCCACATCCCGCGGCACCAGATTGCCAAAGCTCGGATAGCGCCGCTCCAAATAATAGTCGCGCTCGTCCTCTGGAATTTGATCCGGCGAACGCTGGTCGTCCTTCTTCTTCGGAACCCAGATGCGTCCATCGTTGCGCAGCGACTCGCTCATCAGCGTCAGTTTGGATTGGTAGTCGCCAGAGACGGGAATGCAGGTCGGGTGAATCTGCGTGAAGCAGGGATTGGCAAACAACGCGCCGCGTTTGTGTGCGCGCCAGATGGCCGTCGTGTTCGATCCCTTCGCGTTCGTGGAAAGATAGTAGACGTTGCCGTAGCCGCCCGTGGCCAAGATCACCGCATCGGCGATGTGCACATCCAGCTTGCCCGTCACCAAATTGCGCGTCACGATGCCGCGCGCGCGACCATCGATGACGATCAGATCCAACATCTCCGTGCGCGGAGTCATGGTTACCGTGCCCGCACGCACCTGCCGCTCCAGCGCTTGATACGCGCCCAGCAAAAGCTGTTGTCCCGTCTGCCCGCGCGCGTAAAAGGTGCGCGAAACCTGCGCGCCGCCAAAGGAGCGATTCGTCAGCGAGCCGCCGTACTCGCGTGCAAAGGGCACGCCCTGAGCCACACACTGATCAATGATGCGCACGCTGTTCTGCGCCAATCGGTAGACGTTGGCCTCGCGCGCGCGGAAGTCGCCGCCCTTGACCGTGTCATAAAAGAGTCGGAAGATGCTCTCGCCGTCATTGGGATAATTTTTGGCTGCGTTGATGCCACCCTGCGCGGCAATGGAGTGCGCGCGGCGCGGTGAATCCTGAAAACAGAAGCACTGCACGCGATAGCCCAACTCGCCCAGCGAGGCCGCGGCTGAGGCTCCCGCCAAGCCGGAGCCAACCACGATTACATTGTGCTTGCGCTTGTTGGCTGGGTTCACCAGCTTCATGTCGAAGCGGGCCTTGTCCCAAGCCTGCTCAATCGGACCGGATGGAATTCTTGCGTCGAGTGTCATTATTTTACGATCCCCAGCAGAATGCTCACCGGGATGGAAATGTATCCCAGCACGATCAATGTTGCGATGGCTACAGCGGCGCGCTTCAGCGTCTGCGTGTGTCGCGGATGCGCCACGCCCAAGGACTGAAACATGCTCGCAATGCCGTGACTCAAGTGCAGGCCCAGCAGCGAGACCGCAAAGATG
>JAJZCX010000115.1 GCA_021851625.1 Acidobacteriota bacterium
AGCCAAACTCCTCCGCACCCAGCAGCGCGGCGATGTTAACATCGCGGCCCGTTTGCAGCTTGCCGTCCGTCTGCACGCGAATGCGACTGCGCAGATCGTTCAACAACAGCACCTGCTGCGTCTCGGCCAAGCCAAGCTCCCACGGCAGACCCGCGTGCTGAATCGAACTGATCGGCGACGCGCCGGTTCCGCCGGTATCTCCGCTGATGAGTACCAAGTCCGCATGAGCCTTGGCCACACCTGCGGCCACTGTGCCCACGCCGACTTCAGCAACCAGCTTCACTGAAACGCGCGCCTGCGGATTCACGTTCTTCAGGTCGTAGATCAACTGCGCCAAATCTTCAATCGAATAAATGTCGTGGTGCGGCGGCGGAGAAATCAACCCCACGCCGGGCGTCGAATGACGCACGCGCGCGATGACCTCATCCACCTTGTGGCCGGGCAACTGGCCGCCCTCGCCGGGCTTGGCGCCCTGCGCCATTTTGATCTGCAACTCATCGGCGTTCACCAGGTATTGCGCCGTCACGCCGAAGCGTCCCGACGCAACCTGCTTGATGGCGCTGCGGCGCAGATCGCCGTTGGCATCGCGCGTAAAGCGCACCTCATCTTCGCCGCCCTCGCCGGTGTTCGACTTGCCACCAATGCGATTCATGGCGATGGCCAGCGTCTCGTGCGCTTCCTTGCTGATCGAACCAAAAGACATCGCGCCGGTCGTAAAGCGCTTGACGATCTCCTTGGCCGATTCCACTTCATCGAGTGGCACCGGCTGCTTCGCGGTCTTGATGTGTAGCAATCCACGCAGCGTGTTTAGCTCGCGATTCTGGTTGTCGAGCGCGTCCGTGTATTCCTTGAAGGTCTTCGGATTGCCCTGCGTCACCGCGTGCTGCAACTTGCTGATGGTTTGCGGATTCAGAATGTGCCGCTCGCCATTGACGCGATAGTGCAGCGCCCCGCCCACGTCGAGATCGGTCTCGCAATCGGTCAGCGTTTGGAAGGCATACTCATGCTTCATCTGCGCTTCACGCGCCAGCACGTCCAGCCCGATGCCACCAATGCGCGACGCCGTTCCGGCAAAGTATTTCTCCGCCAGCTCTTCATTCAAACCAACGGCCTCAAAAACCTGCGCGCCGCGGTAGCTTTGCAGCGTGGAGATGCCCATCTTTGAGAAGGTCTTCATCAGACCCTTGTTGATGGCCTTCACAAAATTCTTCTGCGCCACCTCTGGCGTCACGCCCTCCGGCAGACGGTCGAGCAGCGACAATTCCCGAATGGACTCAATCGCCAGATATGGATTCACCGCGCTCGCGCCGTAGCCAATCAGCAGAGCGAAGTCCATCACCTCGCGCGGCTCGCCCGACTCGACGATCAACGCCACCTGCGTGCGCGTCTCCTCCTGCACCAGCAGGTTGTGCACCGCGGCCAGAGCCAGCAGGCTCGGAATCGGCGCATAGCGCGCATCCACACCGCGATCGGAAAGAATCAGCAGCGTGTAGCCAGAACGCACGGCCAGCGAAGCGCGCTGGCACAACTCCTCCAACCCACGACGCAGACCAGCCTCGCCCTCTTCCGCGCGGAAGAGCGCAGGCAGCGTGGTGGCCAGCAGATCGCCGCGCGAAATGCGCCGCAGCTTCTCCAAGTCAGAGTTATTCAGAATCGGATGCGGCAGCTTCAGCGTGTGGCAGTTCTCCGGATTCTCTTCCAGAATGTTCCGCTCCGTGCCGATGAAGCTCATCATCGACATCACCATCTCTTCGCGGATGGGATCGATCGGCGGATTCGTCACCTGCGCGAACAACTGCTTGAAGTAGTTGAAGAGCATCTGCGGACGATCGGACAGGCAGGCCAGTGGCGTATCCACGCCCATCGAGCCAATCGGCTCCTCGCCCTTGGCCGCCATCGGCTCCAGCAACATCTTGACGTCTTCTTCCGTGTAGCCAAAGGCACGCTGCCGGCGCAGCAGCGTCTCATGATGCGTGCCATGCACGCGCAGCGGCTTTGGCAATTGCTCCAGAGTGACTTGATGTTCCTGGAGCCATTCGTCGTACGGTTGACGCGCGGCCAGCGACTGCTTGATCTCCTTGTCGGAGATGATGCGCTGCGCCACGGTGTCCACCAAAAACATTTTTCCCGGCTGCAAGCGGCCCTTCTTCTCAACGTTCTCCGGCGCAACCTCCAACACGCCGGCCTCGGATGCCAGCACCACCAAACCATCCTTGGTGACCACGTAACGGCCCGGACGCAGACCGTTGCGATCCAACGTCGCGCCGATCATGCGGCCATCGGTAAAGGCAATCGCCGCCGGACCATCCCACGGCTCCATCAGCGAAGCGTGATACTCGTAAAACGCGCGCTTCTCTGGCTTGATGTGCGGATTGCCCGACCAAGCCTCTGGAATCAGCATGGCCATCACATGCGGCAATGAGCGGCCCGATTGAAAGAGCAACTCCACCGCATTGTCGAAGGCCGCCGAATCACTGCCGCCGGGCGTGACAATGGGGAACAACTTTTTGATGTCTTCGCCGAAGAGTGGCGACTCCAACACGGATTGGCGCGCGCGCATCCAATTCACATTGCCGCGCATGGTGTTGATCTCGCCATTGTGCGCGATGTAGCGATACGGGTGCGCCAGCGGCCAGCTTGGAAACGTGTTGGTGGAGAAGCGCTGGTGCACCATGCAAATCGCGCTGACCACTTCAGGATCCGACAACTCGCCGTAGAACTTGGCAATCTGCGGCGCCAGCAGCAGACCTTTGTAAACAATGGTGCGTGCGGAAAGCGACGGAATGTAGAAGAGCGCCTTTTCCTGAATCTCCAGCTCGGCAATCTCCGCCTCGGCACGCTTGCGCACCACGTAGAGTTTGCGCTCAAACGCATCCTCGTCCATGCTGGCCGGACGCGAAACAAAAATCTGTTCAATGTAGGGTTGCGAACTACGAGCCACACGGCCAATCGCGCTGCCGTTGCAAGGCGTGTCGCGCCAGCCCAGAACCTCCAGGCCCTCTTCGCGCACGATGCGCTCCAGGATGCCTTCGCATTGCAGGCGACTGTGCTTTTCCACGGGCAGAAAGACCATGCCCGCCGCGTAGGCTCCCGGCTCCGGCAGCTTGAAGCCGAGACTGGCGCACTCGCGCGCAAAAAATGCGTGGGGAATTTGAATCAGAATGCCAGCGCCGTCGCCGGTCTCCGGGTCGCAGCCACAAGCGCCGCGATGGGTGAGGTTGATGAGTACCTCAATGCCCTTCAGAATGATGTCGTGGCTTTTTTCTCCGCGAATGTTGGCCACAAAGCCAAAGCCACATGCATCATGCTCATTGCGCGGGTGGTACAGCCCCTGCGCCTCCGGTAGACCATACGTGGTCCGCTGTTCAGTCATGGAAGAATTCCTCGACACTTCCTGGTGCCCCAATCTGGTGCCCCAATCAAAAAATACGGCTGCCTGGAAAAATGAGAGGGAATCCCCGATGGCTCCTAAAAAAGAAGAGAGCCGCGATGTGCGTCCACCGCTGCCGGAGGCCTCTGGATTTTTCCGTGATGCCCTTATGTTAACAACTCTGCGCTGCCATGCGAGAGCATTTTTTTCGCAGCGCCACTTCGTTTGGATCGCTCCGGCCCGTGGAAGCTGCAAAAAAGGGGAAATCCCGGAAGAACCGGGAGCCTGCTTATGGATGCCGGGGGGCGAAACACTTGCATCCATTATCTGATGATGCGTACCCCTTCTGCAACTACCAGACCAGCAAGGCCGCCGCGCTCAACAGCCCTGCGCCCGCCGCCGTCAGCAGCAGACGGTCGCCCCGACGCAGGCGGCCATCGCGCACCGCTTCGGCCCAGGCCGTGGGGATCGCCGCCGCCGAAGCGTTGCCGTATCGATCGAGCACCGTGACCGTCCGCTCTGGCGGCATCTCCAGCAAGCGGCCCGCCTCGCGGATCATGCGCAGATTGGCCTGATGCGGAATCCACCACTGCACATCCTCAGAAGTCAGCCGAGCCTGCTGCAACACATGGCGGCCCGCTGCGGCCATCTGTTGCACGCCGTGGCGAAAAAGGCCCTTGCCATCGCGCAACACCATTTGATGCCGCCCGGCAGCCAGGGCCTCCATCGTGAGCGGCTCACGCATGCCTCCGGCAGCGATGCCGATGGCGTCATACTGCGCTCCATCCGCGCCCAGATAGGTGCTCAGCAAATGTGCCTCCGTGCTGGGCTGCACCACCGCCGCGCCCGCTCCGTCAGCAAAGATTGTCGCCGTGTTGCGGTCGCCTGGATTGACGCGCCGCGAAAGAATGTTGGCTCCGATCACCAGCACTGCGCGCTGCATCGCCTGCGCGTGGCTCGATGCCAAAATCAATCCATACAAAAATCCTGAGCAGGCCCCGGCCAAGTCGATCGCCCCGGCCTGCGCGAGTCCCAGCCTATGCGCCACCAGCGGCGCAGTCGGTGGCAACAAGTGATCTGGCGTGCTGGTGGCCAGCAACAACAGACCAATCTCCGCAGGTGCGATGGACGCAGCCTGCAAAGCGCGCTCGCCCGCAGCAACGGCCAAGTCGGAGGTGGCAACCGACGGCTCGGCAATGGGACGAAAGCCCACGCCGGTGCGCTGCTCGATCCATCCCGGCTCCAAACCCAGCCGCTCCTCCCACTCCGCATTGCGCGTGCCCGTTGGCGGAGCGAAGGCTCCTACACCGGCGATTTTGACTTGAAGCAATTGCTTTTTCCTCTCCGGCTGTTCGGCCCGGTCGTGCCGTTTGGCTTTTATTCTGGCCATTTCCAAGGGCGCAGCACGGCGTCGATTTGATCGATGGCCCAGTGCGCCTCCTCGTCGCGAATCACATACGGCGGCATAAAGTACAGCACATTTCCCAGGGGTCGCAGCAGCAGTCCGCGCTCCAAAAACGCCTGCGCCAGCGCAGGCCCCACGCGATCCAAATATCCATCCGCCGCGCGCGTGGCGCGGTCGCGCACTAGCTCCAGCGCTAACACTCCGCCGAGAATTCGCACCTGGCCCACGCAGGAAATCTCTGCCAGCCGGGATTGGCGCGCGTGATATATCTGCTCCAACGCGGCCACACGCGCGAGAGAATTTTCTTTGTGCAGCAACTCCAAACTGGCAATGGCCACCGCGCAAGCCAGCGGATTGGCGGTGAACGAGTGGCCGTGAAAAAACGTCTTGCGCCGGTCGGCACTCAAAAATGCTTCGTAGATTTTCTCGCTCGCCGCCGTGACGCCCATCGGCAGATAGCCCGCGGTCAACGCCTTCGACAGACACATCAGGTCGGGTGCAATCTGCGCATGTTCGCAGGCAAACATCCTGCCCGTGCGGCCAAATCCGGTCAACACTTCATCGGCAATCATCAACACGCCGTGCGCATCGCACAGCGCGCGCACGGCACGCAAAAACTCCACCGGCCACATAATCATGCCGCCCGCGGCTTGCAGCATCGGCTCCACCAACACTGCGGCGATACGATCCCCGTGCGTGGCAAAGGCGGCGCGCAGACTACCCAGGCAATCGATGGAGCACTGCGCGCGCTCCAACCCCAGCGGACAGCGATAGCAATATGGCGCGTGCACGCG
>JAJZCX010000116.1 GCA_021851625.1 Acidobacteriota bacterium
GGACGATCTGTGCACCAATCTTCTCGTCGCCTTCGAGGGTCTTGATGAGTTCCTCCACGTCCTTGGCGCTGCGCACCAGGGCCACGCCGCCGCCTGGGACAATGCCTTCCTCAACCGCTGCGCGGGTAGCGTGCATGGCATCTTCCACGCGCGCCTTCTTTTCCTTCATCTCGGTTTCGGTTGCCGCACCCACCTTGATGACAGCCACGCCGCCGACGAGCTTGGCCAAACGCTCTTGCAGCTTCTCGCGGTCGTAATCGCTGGTGGTCTTTTCAATCTGATTGCGGATTTCCTTGACGCGGCCTTGGATGTCCTCGGCCTTGCCCAGACCATCGATGATGGTGGTGTTGTCCTTGTCGATGGTGATGCGCTTGGCGCGGCCCAAATCTTCGACCTTGACGTTTTCCAGCTTGATGCCTAGGTCTTCCGTAATGGCGCGTCCACCGGTCAGCTTGGCGATGTCTTCCAACATGGCCTTGCGACGATCGCCAAAGCCGGGAGCCTTGACGGCGGCCACGTTCAGCGTGCCGCGCAGCTTGTTGACGACCAAGGTCGCCAGTGCCTCACCATCCACGTCCTCTGCAATGATGACGAGCGGCTTGGCGTTGCGGGCTACCTGCTCCAGCAAAGGCAACAGGTCTTTCATGGAGCTGATCTTCTTTTCGTGGATCAGAATGTAGGCATCTTCCAACGAAACTTCCATGCGGTCGGGATCGGTGACGAAGTACGGGCTGAGATAGCCGCGGTCAAACTGCATTCCGTCCACGGTCTCCAGGTGCGTCTGCATCGTCTTGGATTCCTCGACGGTGATGACGCCATCCTTGCCAACCTTCTCCATGGCCTGCGCGATGATCTGGCCGATTTCCCGGTCGCCATTGGCGGAGATGGTGCCCACCTGAGCGATCATGTCGCCGGAGACGGGCTTGGAGAACTTGCCGAGCGCGCCGGTGTGCTCAAAGTTGCCTTCCTTGTCGCGCTTGCCGACGATCTTTTCGACGGCCTTGTCGATGCCACGCTTCAGCGCCATGGGGTTCGCGCCAGCAGCAACGGTCTTGACGCCCTCGCGGTAAATGGCCTGAGCCAGAACCGTCGCGGTGGTCGTGCCGTCACCGGCAACGTCGGAGGTCTTCGAGGCCACTTCGCGCACCATCTGTGCGCCCATGTTTTCGAGCGAATCCTTCAGCTCAATTTCCTTGGCCACGGTCACGCCATCCTTGGTGATGGTTGGTGAGCCGAACTTCTTTTCGATGACCACATTGCGGCCCTTGGGGCCGAGCGTCACCTTGACGGCGTCTGCCAGCGTGTTGACGCCGCGCAGAATCGCCTGACGGGAATCTTCTCCGTGCAGAATTTGCTTTGCCATATTCGTAATCTCCTAATCGTGCAATCCACTGGTTGTGCGCCGCTTGTGAGCAGCAAAAAACTACGGGCAGTCTTGCAGTGTTTTGCAGTGCAATTCTGCCGAATTTTCTTTACTTCTTGGCCAGAATTCCCAGAACTTCCTCTTCACGCATGATGAGGAACTCTTCGCCGTCAATCTTGATCTCGTTGCCGGAGTACTTGCCGAAGAGAATGCGATCGCCCGCCTTCACGTCGAGCGGGAAGACCTTGCCTTCATCGTTGGACTTGCCCTTGCCGACGGCGATTACTTCGCCCTCCTGCGGCTTTTCTTTGGCGGAGTCGGGAATGATGATGCCGCCCCGAACGGTCTCGCCCTCTTCCACGCGGCGAACCAGAATGCGGTCATGCAGCGGGGTCAACGCGGTGGTTGCACTGGTTTTTACACTTGCCATAATGTTTGTTTCTCCTTAGTTCACACAAGTAAGCGACCCGTAGGACGAGCCGGATTGGACAACAAAACTTTTCAATTTGGACTGGCTTTGCGCACCGAGACAGGCCCGGCGAGCGCGATTAGCACTCTAGCCATCCGAGTGCTAAGGTACAGGGATGGGTACGAGCTTGTCAAGGGGGCAAAGATAATATGAGCGCGACGCACTCATATTATCTTTATTGATTGTATCGCTTTGATTTCACTCCCTGCGCCACGCCTTCCAATTCCAGCCGTAGTTATTGAAACTGCTCAAAAAAAGAGTAGTTTCTTCCCCACTCAAGCCAAAAGAAGGCTTGAATGGGGCACCCGGCGAGGCCGATCACTTCTGGATGAAACGCTACTATGATTTCAACGTCCGAAATCAGCGTCAGTTCGCGGAAAAGCTGCGGTATATTCATCGCAATCCGGTGCAACGTGGACTGTGCGAGCGCCCGGAGGACTGGGAGTGGAGCAGTTTTCTCCACTACGCCACTGGTATTGACGGATGCGTGGAAATTGAATCAGAATGGGTTGCCAGAAAGCGAAAGATTCTCCCCCACTCAAGCCAAAAACAGGCTTGAATGGGGCACCCGGCGAAATTGAGCCGCGCAGGGACAGAATGGCGATAGCGCCATCAACCTTCCCGTTCCAACACTTGCAAGTGCGTCTTGCGAAAGCTGTCGGGGAATTTCAGCCCGAATCCCAAGGCACGATCGACGGCAATGTGGCTGATCCAGATCGCTGCAATCTGTTCCGCACGCAGCGCATGGACGTGCCAAGATGCCAGGAAAAGCAGCACGGGAACACTATAGGTATGCAAGGCGTTATATAGGGAAGGTGCGAACGCGGCGGGGAGACGCAGCGATTGGGGGAGCACGTATCCTAGCAGGCCCAGATCGGGCACCAGAAACAGCGCTAAAAATAACGGCCAAGAGCCATGCAGCGAAAATGCGTACACGGTGATGGCCGCAATGGAAAGGAAGAGTGCTTCCCAGCGGAGCAACAGGGCGGGTCGATGCAGCATGGATTTCAGCATACCGGAAGCTGCAAGAATCTGAAGGCGGGGAGCGTTACAATTTGACCATGAGCAGAAAACGTTTGTGGTTCGGATTTGCGTTGCTGGGTTGCGGGGTACTTTTTCAGCCGATGGGATCTGCGCAGATGGAGCGCGGGCGCAAGTATAAAGCTCCGCCGCCGACGGCGACGATTGATGTAACCGTGGTGCGCGCCAGCGATGGCAAGCCGGTGCACAATGCCGCCGTGGTCTTTCATCCCATGGTCAACGACAAGAACGAAGGCAACATGGAGTTGAAGACGAACAGGGACGGCAAGACCTCCATTGACGTGATTCCGATGCACTCCCAGGTGCTGATCCAAGTGATCGCCAGCGGCTATCAAACCTATGGACAGGAATACACGCTTGAAGGGGATAAGAAGACACTCCTCATCAAGTTACTGCCGCCGAAGAAGCAACAATTCTCCCTGTATAACAACAGCCGTGCAGGCGACGACATTCACACAAATGTTCCACAATCGCAGATGGGATCGGCTGCACCCACCAACACGCCGCTACTGGCCGCGCCCGACAAGAAAGACAAGTAAGCGAATATGAGCCAGCCCTTGCAGGGCAAAGTCGTTTTGGTGACAGGAGCGGCCCGGCGCATTGGGCGCGTGCTGGCGGAAGCCTGCGCGCTGGCGGGGGCGAATGTCGCCATTACCTACCGTGAGTCGGACAGAGAAGCGCATGAGGCGCTGCTGGCGCTGGCTGAATATGGCCATGAGGCGATGGCCTTGCGCTGTGATGTGCGCGATCCGCTCTCTGTGCAGCAGGGTGTGGCCGCAGTGGTCGAGGAGTTTGGGCACCTGGACGCGCTGATCAACAACGCTGGACGCTATGAGACAGCGGCGCTGGAGTCGATCCGCGTGGAACAGTGGGACGCGATGTTTGAGACCAACACACGCGGACCATTTTTGATGGCGCAGGCGGCGCATCCGCATCTGAAGTCCACGCACGGGCGCATCGTGAACATTGGCAGCCTGGGCGGAATGCATCCTTGGCCCACGCATGGGCACTACTGCACGTCGAAGGCCGCGCTGCACATGTTGACGCAGGTGATGTCGAAGGCCTTCGCGCCAGAGATCAGCGTGAACTGCGTGGCCCCGGGCATGATCGCCAATGGCGATGCGGGCGCGGAGTCGGAGCACTTCGCCAGCAAAACTCCAATGCAGCGCAACGGCACCGCAGACGATGTGGCCGCCGCAGTGCTATTTTTTCTGACTGGGCCGCACTTTATTACCGGCCAGGTGCTGGGCGTGGACGGCGGCTTGGGGCTGTAAGAGCAGCGCGTACATCCAACTTGCTTAGTTCTTGGATGCAGGCACATTCTCTACTGAAGAGTTTTCCCCATACGCATGGTATTCCTTGGCGAGTATTCGAATCATATAAATACTTGGCTGCGGAAGAGCCTTCGATTTGGATGGTTTGGGATACTGCGCTCCAATGTGTTGCCAAGCTGCAGGGGCCTGTCGTATATCAAATCCAGCGTCGTGCATAAGAGATAATGCAACGCGAGCTTTCTCTTTGCCACTGGGTGACAGTGGCGTGTTCCAATTGATTGTTGAGTCATACGGGATAGGAGCCAGCGCAGCAATGGGAAGCGGGGCAAAGAAGCCAACTGCCAACGCTTGTGCTTGTCCTTTGCCCGACAGTTGAACACCGTCGTAGTACGGATATTGCCATTCCAAGATTTGAGCCATGCCGTTGGCTAGTACTGCGGCAATCTGATCGTCATTCTGTAAAAAGCCCACGACGCGCTTGGAGAGAACAATCGTTCCACTCTGCAGCGCCTCTGGCACATGCAGCAGGTCCATATCGCAAACAAAAAACTGAAAATTGATTTTTTGTGGATCTGTTGCGGCAAGATTTTTTTGAAACACTGGGATCAACTTCTCGCCAACTTTTTGAATTCTCTCCTGCAATTTCGCATCAACCTTTGCAGACGTAATGTTGTCACCAACATGAACTTTCCGCAGCTTCTTATCGCGAGACGTCAGAGCGAATTGCGTGACCTTTGCTTCGTTTGCATGAATGCGACCCTGTGCATCCCAACTTCCGATGTAATGTACCCACATTCCTGGAGCTATATCGCCCTTTTGAATATGCGCTCCATAGGAAATTTTGGTTGTCGAATTCATAATGATTTGATATCCATCTGACTCCAAAATCATATCCGTAGTACTTGGATTCACCGCTTGAATTACCGCTGTACCTTGGATAGGAGTTGGCGGAGTCTGTGGCAAAATGACTTGTGCTGCATGGAAAACACCTGCGGAGTCGGCCTTGCCATAAATCTGTGCAGCGTCTCCTACCTGTAGTTTTCCTGCAAGACTCTCGTCAATCGTGTCGGACTGCTCCTCTTTGGATATGACCCGGAGCACGAACTGTGCATGTGGTTCCGCCACGACATGTAATCCATTCACGTCAAAGTTTCCAGCGGAAGTGATGGATGTAACGTAGCCGTCAATAGCTGGCTTAATGGCATCCTGAGCATGGGCACACAACACTACCCCGCAGAAGAGAAATGAGACAAGAATTTTAGATTTCACGGAGCCATGGTATGTAACGCCGCTCATCCCTGTCAACGAAAATGATGCCTTGCCGAGCGTTTAACGTTGGCGAGGAAAGATGCGTCCTAGCAAACCACGCTTGGGGTCTTCTTCTTCGAATAGACCCAGCGGCTCTGGCTGCTCTGAGATC
>JAJZCX010000117.1 GCA_021851625.1 Acidobacteriota bacterium
TTCCAGAAAAATGCCGCGCCCGCTACAATAAAAGGTTGTCATGGCTACCGCTGCCGACCTGATCCAGATCGACCTTGCCCCCAAACGCCCCGCTCCCAAGCCGGAGTGGTTGAAGGCACGCGCGCCGATGGGCGAGACCTATCACAACTTAAAAAAGCTGGCCCGCGATCTGAATCTGCACACGGTTTGCGAGAGCGCGCACTGCCCCAACATTGGCGAGTGCTGGAACCACAAGACCGCAACCTTTATGATGCTGGGCAACCTGTGCACGCGCCGCTGCGGTTTTTGCGCCGTCCCCAAAGGCCGTCCCGATCCGATCGATATGGACGAGCCACGCCGTGTGGCCGAGGCCATCGCCAAGCTGGAGCTGAAGCACGCCGTCATCACCAGCGTGAACCGCGATGACGATCTGCTGGGTGGCGCGCGCGCCTTCGCGCTGGTCATTGATGAGGTGCATCGCCAAGCACCCGGCTGTCAGGTCGAGGTGCTCATCCCCGATTTTCAAGGCGACGAAGCAGCCATTCGCATTGTGGTCGAAGCGCGCCCGGAGATTTTGAATCACAACACAGAGAGCGTGCCGCGCCTGTATCGCGCCGTGCGCAGTGGTGCACGCTATGAGCGCACGCTGCGACTGCTGGAGTACGCGAAGGAACTCGATCCAAAGCTGGTCACCAAGTCCGGCGTGATGGTGGGCTTGGGCGAGGAAATGCACGAATTGCTCGATGTCTACCGCGATTTGGCGCGCGTGGGCACGGACATTCTCACCATCGGCCAGTATCTGCGCCCCTCGCGTGACCATCTGCCCATGACGCGCCTGTACACACCTGCGGAGTTTGCCTGGATGAAGGACGAAGCGCTGCGCTTGCTCTTCCGGCACGTGGAGAGCGGGCCGCTGGTGCGCTCCTCGTATCACGCGCATGAGCAGGCGGCCTCGACCGGCCTGTCCGCGCTGGCGGGTTGATCCCGGCAAGGGCTGCGGCACCCGCCGCTTGAGTCTCGCCCCGTTTTCCCGTAGTCTAAAGATTCCTACAGGAAGGTTTGGGGGTGTCGTTCCATTGGCAGAAGTAAAAGTGCAAGAGGGTGAGCCTCTCGAAAATGCGCTGCGCCGCTTTAAGCGCAAGGTGCAACAAGAGGACATCATCAAGGAAGTCAAGCGTCACTCCTATTACTTGAAGCCGGGCGAAAAGAAGCGCGTGAAGCAGGCGCTGGCCCGCAAACGCAATCGCAAAAAGGCCCGCAAGGAATCCGAGTAGGCCGCAACGATGTATCGCCAAGAGCCACGCATACCGCGTAGCTCTTGTTGTTTGCGGAGTTGTCGGGAACCGCAGATTCCTCGAATCGCTGCGCTCGCTCGGAATGACAGTGTGTATGAAGAGTGAAAGGATTTCCTCCTTGTGAGGAGTCATTCTGAGAAGCGTAGCGACGAAGAATCCAGAGAATGCTGGTTCCGTGCAGTCAGCGAACTCCGTCTGGATTCTTCGCTCCCCTTACCGCGTCAGCCAATAGAAGACGGCGGGCGTCACCAGCAATGAGAGCACCATCGAAAGCATCACGCCGCCGATGACGGCAATGGCCAGCGGTTGCAGCATTTGCGAACCCGCACCGATGCCAAAGGCCAGCGGCAACATTCCGCTGACGGCGGCCAGGGCTGTCATCAAAATCGGGCGCAGGCGGCGGCGGCCTGACTCAAGGATTGCCTGCTCTGCGGGCAAGCCCAGCGCGCGAAATTTATGCACCGCGTCCAGTAGCAGAATGCCATTCTTCGCCACGATGCCGATGACCATGATGAGTCCCATGAAGGAGGCGACATTGAAGGTGACCTGCGTGATGAGCAGCGCGAACATGACGCCCGCGACCGAGAGCACCGACGAAGCCAAAATCGCCGTGGGTGCGGCGAAGCTGCGAAACTCCGCCAGCAGCACGCCGAAGACCAGCGCCATGGCCAGCAACAGCACGCGCAAGAGTTCGTGGAAGGATTGCTGCTGCACCTCATACGCACCGCCGTAGACCACGCGCAGTGATGGCGGCAAATGCAGCGCTGCAATTTTTTGTCGTATACGCGCGATGCTGTTGCCGAGGTCTGCGCCTTCCAATCCGGCGGTCACAGTCAAATCGCGCTGCTGATTTTCGCGGAAGATTTCATTCTGCGGCGGCAGTTCCGTAATCGTTGCCAACGATCCCAGCGTGGCCGTACGTCCAGTGGAGCTGACCAGCACGGTGTTCTCAATCGCAGCAAGGGAGGCGCGATAGACATGCGCGAAGCGGACGCGAATCGTGTACGGACGCCCGGCGCGGATCAGCGGCTGCTCCGTGGGCACGCCTTCTAAAATCGCGTGCGCATCGGTGGCCACCTGCTCCGGCGTAAAGCCCATCTGCGCGGCCACCGCGGGCAGCACCTGAAAGTTGGTGGAGGGGCTGCTCAAGTTGTCGTCAATGCCATTGCGCACATCGACCACGCCGGGAATCTTTGCAATGGAGTCCGCAATGCGCGGCGCGGTTTGCTGCAACAAGTCCATGCTGGAAGAAAACAGGCGAATTTGAATCGGCTCCGGCGCGTTGGATAGATCGTTGATGTTGTCCTGCAACATCTGCGTCACTTCAATGTCCAACTGCGGCGCAATCGCCTGCACGCGCGTCCGCACATCGGCCATCACTGCGTCCGTGCTGCGGTTGCGCCTGCTCTTCAGCTTCACGGTGAAGTCGCCGCGGTTGGCCTCGGTGACAGCGGCCAAACCAAGTTGCAGCCCCGTTCTGCGTGAGGTGCTTTCGACCTCTGGCGTCTGCTGCAAAACCTTTTCCACTTGCAGCAGCACGCGGTTGGTTTCTGTCAGCGATGTGCCCGCGGGCATCAGATAATCGAGGATAAAACCGCCCTCGTCCATCGCAGGCAGCAGGTCGGAACCGAGACCGCGATAGGCTAGCGCGCCCGCAATCACCAGCAACAGACAGCCCAAGCCGATCCAGAGCGGCCTGCGTAGCGCCGCACGCATCCAGCGCGCGTAGCGATCCAAAATGCCACGCATCCACGGCGACTGCATTTGTTCTTCGCGCTCCAACAGACTGTGCGCGTCCACTGGACTGGTCTGCGGCGCGGCATTTTTTCCTTTGCGAATGAAGAGCAGGCTCAGGCTCGGCGTCCACGTTAGCGCCAGTGCCAGCGAGACCAACAGCGCCACGGCCATGGTGATGGCCAGCGCGCGAAAGAAGACGCCAGTGACGCCGGTGACCCCGATGAGCGGAACAAAAACGACAATGGGTGTGATCGTGGAGCCGAGCAGCGGCACGGTGATTTCGCTCAGCGCACTGCGCACGGCCTCCACGCGGCCCTGCCCTGCATCGATGTGCAGCACGATGTTTTCGACGACAACGATGGCGTCATCAATGACCAATCCGACGGCAGCGGCCAGTCCGCCCAGCGTCATCAGATTGAAGCTCTCACCCACGGCGCTGAGCACAACGATGGTGGCGAGAATCGTTACAGGAATCACCAGCCCTGCGACCAGCGACGAACCCCAATCGCGCAAGAAGAGCACGAGAACCACCGCAGACAAAATCAAGCCCAACAAAATCGCATCGCGCACGCTGCGGATGGAGTCTTGAATCAGCAGCGACTGATCGTAGAACGGCTCCAGATGCACGCCGGGCGGCAGAGTGGCGCGAATCGTCTGCGCCTCTGCATGTACGGCGCGTGCCACGCCCAGTGCATTCGAGCCAATCTGGCGGTTCACATTCAACAGCACGGCAGGTTTGCCGTTGGCAGTCACGATGGTGTAGACCGGCTGGGTGGATGGCTCCACGCTAGCCACATCTCCAATGTGAATGGGCACGCCCGCAGGCGTTGTGGTGACGACGACCTGCGCCAGCTCCTGCGCAGAATGCACCTGCCCACCGACGAGCGCCAGCAGCAGTTCATGATGGCTTTGATACAGACCGGGGGATTCGATCAGGTTCGTACGCGCAATGGCCTGCAACAGAGCATCGACTGGGATGCGCGCGGCCAGCAGCTTGGCCGGGTCGGGCACAACGTGCACTTCAGGCACTTGCCCGCCCTGCACGGTTACGCTGCTCACGCCGGGCAGGCGATTCAGACGCGGCTTCAGTTCATAGGTCGCCATCTCCCACAGTTCGGTTTGCGCTGTGGTGTCCGAGGTGAGGCTGTAGCCAAGAATTGGAAAGGAGGCGAAGCTCAACCGGTGTGTGGTGATCTCTGCCGTGGTGGGCAACTGCTGTCGCGCCTGCGCTACGGCGGAATCGACCATTTGCAGCGTGGAGACCATGTCCACATTCCAGTTAAAGAAGAGATCAACCTCGGCCTCGCCACGACTGGTAATGCTGCGCACGGTTTCCAAGCCAGGCACGGAGTTGATCGCATTCTCCACTGGCCGCGTGATGGTCACCTCCATCTGTTCGACCGGCATCACGCCGTTGTCGATGGAGATGGTGACGCGCGGAAAACTCGTGTGCGGAAACACGGCGACTGGCAATTGAAAGGCAAGATAGATGCCCGCGACGGCCAGCACCAGCGTGAAGAAGAGAATCGTGCGCGTGTGGCGGACAATCCAAAACTCCGGTTCCACGTTCTCTGGGTTCTGTGCGTCGCGCGCGAAGAGGCTCATGGCCGCGTTTCTCCGTTGCCGACCGGAGCCACTTGCACTTGGGTGCCGTCGTCCATGGCGTAGGCCCCGACGGTGATGACCTGCGCGCCTGCATCGAGGCCAGAGAGAATCTGCGCCTGCCCATCGCTCTCCACGCCCACGTGCACGGTGCGCGCGTGTGCAATGGAGTCCGCGCCGACAACCATGACATGCTCGCCACCGCCCGCACTCTGCACCAGCGCGGCAACGGGAATCAACAGCGCGTCGGCAATCGTGCGCACATGCACAGAGACATGCACCGGCGTGCCTGGCTGCAAACGATGGGATTTATTTTCCACGCGCACCCAGACCTCAACCGTGGTCGAGCCGGGATCCAGCGCAGGACTGACCAGCATCACCGAGCCAGACACCGGTGCGTCCAAGCCCGGCACGCTCACCTGGGCAGACGCGCCCACGCGCAGACCTGCAATCTGCGCCTGCGGCAGATGCGCCTTGGCGATCAACACATCCAAGTCCATCACCGCAACCAACGGCGTTCCGGCTGCGGCCATCTCGCCTGCGTAGAGCGGCCGGTCGGTGACGAAGCCATCGATGGGGCTGTGAATCTCCGAGTAGTTCAGCTCGGCCTGCGCCTGCTCATATTGCCCCTGCGCCTGTTGTAACTGGCCAGTCGCGCTGGAAAGTTCTGCACTCTGATTTACTTTTTCAACGGCTTCCAAATGTCGGCGCGCCTCAGCATATTGCGTTTTGGCCTGCACCAACGCGACCTTGGCCTGATCCACATCGCGTCCCGGCAACGCGCCCTGCTCAAAGAGTTGTTTGCGACTGTGATAAATGCGTTGTTGCAGATCGACCTGCGCCTTGGTTTGCGCTGCTTCCAGTTGCGCCTTTTGCAACTCTTGCGGCACGGTGGCTCGCGCGATGGCTACCTGCGCCTTGGCCTGCTCATATTGGCCCTGGCTGCCGAGCGC